>NZ_JAQQDB010000005.1:0-278910 GCF_046030135.1 Caballeronia jiangsuensis | reverse complement strand
AACGAACACGGGATCCGGCAACAGAATAAGCAAAAACAAAGCGAACCCGCACCGCAACGATGCACGCACGCCCCGACGTGCACCAAAACCCCGCCGCCTACTGAGTATCCCGCCCATTAAAATTTCGCTGTACGAGCACCAAACCCTTACCCCAAAAGCATTCCACCCCAATTGGCATAACCCTTGCAGAACGATCCGAGCAATCGTCATTGCTCAAACAAACACATCGGCAAGGGGAACACTCATCATGAAACGACGCAGTCTGCTGAAGTTCGGCTCCATGTCGGGCGCGCTCGCCCTCGCGGGTCAGCTTCCGATCACGAAAGCTCAGGCCGCCGATACGGGTCCGATCAAGGTCGGCATCCTGCACTCGCTGTCGGGCACGATGGCCATCTCCGAGACGTCGCTGAAAGACACGGCGCTCATGACCATCGCCGATATCAACAAGAGCGGCGGCGTGATGGGCCGACAGCTTCAACCCGTCGTCGTCGATCCGGCTTCGAACTGGCCGCTCTTCGCCGAAAAAGCGCGTCAGCTTCTCACGCAAGACAAGTGCGCGGTCGTGTTCGGCTGCTGGACGTCGGTGTCGCGCAAGTCCGTGCTGCCAGTCTTCGAGGAACTCAACGGGCTTTTGTTCTATCCCGTTCAGTACGAAGGCGAAGAGATGTCGCGCAACGTGTTCTATACCGGCGCGGCGCCGAATCAGCAGGCGATCCCCGCCGTCGAATATCTGATGGGTCCGGAAGGCGGCAGCGCCAAGCGCTTCTTCCTGCTCGGCACCGACTATGTGTATCCGCGCACGACCAACAAGATCCTGCGCGCGTTCCTACACTCCAAGGGAGTCAAGGATGCGGACATTCAAGAGGTCTACACACCATTCGGACATAGCGACTATCAAACCATCGTCGCGAACATCAAGACATTTGCCCAAGGGGGAAAGACAACTGTCATCTCTACGATCAACGGCGATTCGAACGTACCGTTCTACAAGGAGCTCGGCAACCAGGGCCTGAAAGCGACCGACGTGCCCGTCGTCGCATTCTCGGTCGGCGAAGAAGAGCTGCGCGGCATCGACACCAAGCCGCTCGTCGGCCACCTCGCCGCATGGAACTACTTCATGTCGGTGAAGAACACCAACAACTCGAAGTTCGAGAAGGAATTCTTCGAGTACGTGAAGGCGCAAAACCTGCCGGGCGGCGACAAGCGCGTGACGAACGATCCGATGGAAGCGACCTTCGTCGGCATCCATATGTGGAAGCAGGCTGTCGAAAAAGCAAAGAGCGCCGATGTCGACAAGGTGCGCACCGCGATGATCGGCCAGACCTTCGCCGCGCCCTCGGGTTTCACGCTGTCGATGGACGGCAATCACCATCTGCACAAGCCCGTGATGATCGGCGAAATTCGCGGCGATGGGCAGTTCAACGTCGTGTGGAAGACGAAGACCGCGGTGCGCGCGCAGCCGTGGAGTCCGTATATCGCGGGCAATCAGGGCAAGCCGGATATCGTCAGCTCCATTCCCGCGTTCCTGCGCCGGCAGCGCGTGCAGGTCGCGTAATGCAAGTGATGGTTTGAAGCAGTGAGGCCGCGCGCGCGTTCGCGATTCGCGCGGCCGTCCATGTCTCATCAGAAAGGCCATCATGACCGGTTCAATCATGCGGGTATTGCTCGCGCTCTTCATCGCGATCGCGCCGTTCAGCGCCCATGCACTCTCGAACGACGATCTCGCCCCGCTCGCCGGCGACGACTTCGACGCCAAATCCGCCGCCATCGACAAGCTCATCGCCAATGCGGATGCGCCTTCGGTCGCCGTGCTCACCGCGTTGTCCGACGGCTCGCTCGTCGCGACCGATAACGGCCACGTCTATATCCAGTCCGACGACGGCAACAAGGACCCGCTCACCGGCAAGACCGTCGAAGCGCCCGACGCGCAGCAGATCACGCTCTCCAATACCCTGCGCACGAAAGTCGCCGGCGCGTTGTCGGGCCTGCAGCTCGCCTCCGCCGACACCGCGAAACGCCGCGACGCGATCGCAGCGCTTCTGAAGAACCCCGACGCCTCGATGAAGCCGCTGATCGACCGCGCCCGCGCCATCGAGAAAGATCCCGAACTGAAGAAGCGGCTCGACACGCTCTGGGCGATGACCGCCCTTCACGATCCCGACGCCGGCAAGCGTCTCGAAGCGGCACAACTCGTCGCGGCGCGGCACGATCTCGACATGTACGAGTTGCTGCGCCCGATCGTCGCGAAGAAAGCGGACGGCTCGTTCAACGAACCCGACGAGAGCGTGCGCAACGCGGCGCAGGAAGGCCTCTACGCGCTCGATTCGATCCAGCGCCGCAGCGAAATCTTCGGCACGATCTTCGCGGGCCTCTCGCTCGGCAGCGTGCTGCTGCTCGCGGCGCTCGGCCTCGCGATCACCTATGGCCTGATCGGCGTCATCAACATGGCGCACGGCGAGTTCCTGATGATCGGCGCATATGCGACCTATGTCGTGCAGAACCTCGTGCAGCATTACGCGCCCGCCGCGTTCAACTGGTATCCGCTGTTCGCGGTGCCCGCATCGTTCGTCGCGGCGGCGCTGGTCGGCATCGTGCTGGAAAGGCTCGTGCTGAAGCATCTCTACGGACGTCCGCTCGAAACGCTGCTGACGACTTTCGGCGTCAGCCTGATCCTCATTCAGGCGACGCGCACGCTCTTCGGCGCGCAGAACGTGCAGGTGACGAATCCTTCGTGGATGAGCGGCGGCGTCTCCGTGATGCAGAACCTGATCCTGCCGTACAACCGTCTGACGATCCTCGCGTTCTCGCTCGCAGTCGTGGCGATCGCGTGGGGCGTGCTCACCAGGACGCGTCTCGGTCTGTTCGTGCGCGCGGTGACGCAGAACCGCCGCATGGCCGCGTGCGTCGGCGTGAAGACCGCGCGCGTCGATTCGTATGCGTTCGCGTTCGGCGCGGGCATCGCGGGACTCGGCGGCTGCGCGCTCTCGCAGATCGGCAACGTCGGTCCGGATCTCGGCCAGAGCTACATCATCGATTCGTTCATGGCGGTGGTGCTCGGCGGCGTGGGCCAGCTCGCGGGCACGGTGATCGGCGGCTTCGGGCTCGGGCTCGTGAGCAAGACCGTCGAGCCGTTCTGGGGTGCGGTGCTCGCGAAGATCGCGGTGCTCGTGCTCATCGTATTGTTCATCCAGAAGCGTCCGCAGGGCATGTTTGCCCTGAAGGGCCGCAGCGCGGAGGCCTGAGCCATGACCGCCTCGACCAATATCGGCGCGAATCTCGACGTCGCGCCGCAACCCGATCCGAGCGCCGCGCGCGCGGGCTTCGCGCTCGGCCTGCCGCCGCGCGCCTCGCTCCTGCCGCGCAAGGGCTGGCTCGCGCTGATCGCCCTCATCATCGCGATGGGCATCTTCGTGCCGGTCAGCGCGCTCGTGCTGCCGGAGACGAGCACGTTCCATTTGTCCGCCTATGCGATGACGCTGACGGCCAAGCTCATGTGCTACGCGATCGGCGCGCTCGCGCTCGATCTCGTGTGGGGCTATTGCGGCATCCTGAGCCTGGGCCATGCGCTCTTCTTCGCGCTCGGCGGCTACGCGATGGGCATGTACCTGATGCGCTCGATCGGCCGCGAGGGCACGTATCAGAGCGACCTGCCCGATTTCATGGTGTTCCTCGACTGGCACAAGCTGCCGTGGTACTGGGAAGGCACGGAGCATCTCTGGTATGCGCTGCTGCTCGTCGTGCTGGTGCCCGGCGTGCTCGCGTGGGTGTTCGGTTTCTTCACGTTTCGCTCGCGCGTGAAGGGCGTGTATCTGTCGATCATCACGCAGGCGATGACCTTCGCCGCGATGCTGCTCTTCTATCGGAATGAAACGGGCTTCGGCGGCAACAACGGCTTCACGGACTTCAAGCGCATCGCGGGATTTCCGATCACGCATCCGGGTACGCGCACGGCGCTCTTCCTCATCACGTTCGCGATTCTCGTGCTCGCGTTTCTCGCGGCGCGCTGGATCGTCACGTCGAAGCTCGGGCGTGTCGTGACCGGCGTGCGCGACGGCGAAGCCCGTCTGATGTTTCTCGGCTACAGCCCGCTCGCGTACAAGCTTTTCATCTGGACGGTGTCGGCCGTGCTGTGCGGCATCGCGGGCGCGCTGTATGTGCCGCAGGTCGGGATCATCAATCCGAGCGAGATGTCGCCTGCGAACTCGATCGAAATGGCGATCTGGGTCGCGGTCGGCGGACGCGGCACGTTGATCGGTCCGATCGTCGGCGCATTCGCGGTGAATGGCGCGAAGAGCTTTTTCACGGCGTACTTCGCGGAATACTGGCTGTTTTTCCTCGGCCTCATCTTCACGCTCGTGCCCTTGCTTCTGCCGAACGGCATCATGGGTCTCGTCGATCTCGCGCGCCGCAGAAAGAGCGCAGGAGACTCCGCAGAATGACCGCACACAATGCATTGATCGTCGATCTTCCGCCGATTCCGCCCGCGCCGGACTCGCTCGAATCGAACCACAAGAACATCAATGTCATCTCCGGCCTGGGCCATGTGCTCGCGCCCGGCGAGATCGACGTATCGCACGGCACGATTCTCTATCTCGAAGACGTCACCGTGAGCTTCGACGGCTTTCGCGCGCTGAACAAGCTGACGCTGTCCATCGACGTGGGCGAGCTGCGCTGCGTGATCGGACCGAACGGCGCGGGCAAGACGACGATGATGGATGTCATCACCGGCAAGACGCGTCCCGATGACGGCAAGGTGTTCCTCGGGCAGACGCTCGACCTCACGCGCATGTCGGAGCCGGTGATCGCGCGCACGGGCATCGGCCGCAAGTTTCAGAAGCCGACTGTGTTCGAGAATCATCCTGTGTGGGAGAACCTCGAACTCGCGATGAAGACCGACAAGCGCTGGTTTGCTTCATTGCGCGCGAGGCTCGACGGGCAGGCGCAGGCGCGCATCGAGGAAACGCTGGAGTTGATTCGATTGCAGCATCAGGCGACGCGGCTTGCGGGTGAGCTGTCGCATGGACAGAAGCAGCGGCTCGAAATCGGTATGTTGCTGATGCAGCAACCGGCTCTTTTGCTGCTCGACGAGCCTGCGGCTGGCATGACCGATCATGAGACGATGGAACTTGCTGAATTGCTCAACAAGCTGCGTGGATCGTGTTCGATGATGGTCGTCGAGCATGATATGGAGTTTGTGGCCGCGCTTGCGGGGGAGCGTGGGAAGGTTACTGTGATGGCCGAGGGCCGCGTTCTTGCCGAGGGGACGCTTGATGATGTCAAGCGGGACGAGGCTGTTATTGAGTCTTACCTCGGGCGGTGATTTGCTTTTTATGTCGTTGGCTTTCTTTTCGTGGAATCCTGAATTCGCTGTGGTCTATTGGCACTGCCCCTGTGCGGGGCGGCAGTCACTTTCTTTGCTGCTGCAAAGAAAGTAACCAAAGAAAGCAGCTCGTTCAGGCCCGCGGTCACACGCACGTTGGCCATGCTTGCCAGCCCGCGGTGGCACTCGCCTAAGTGTCGCCCTCGAAGGACTAACCGGGCTTGGCTCGCACACGGTCTGCCGCCCGAGACGATTCAGCGCGCTGGTTCAGCACGAAAGAGCTTCGGCACAGCGCTTCGCGCTGCCGTGGGGTATGCGAAGGAAACCATCGAAGAAGAAGCACGCGCAAACCCGATTGACCCATCGGCCGCGTAGCGGGCTGGAGCTATTTGGTGCTGAACCAGTGAGGTAAGCGGTGCGAGGTGGCAGACCGTGCGCGATCCAAGCCCGATTGGGCCTTTGGGGGCGACACTTAGGCGAGGGCCACCGCGGGCTGGCAAGCGTGGCCAAACTGCGTGTGACCGCGGGCTTAGACGAGCTGCTTTCTTTGGTTACTTTCTTTGCAGCAGCAAAGAAAGTGACTGCCGCCCCGCACAGGGGCAGTGCCAATAGACCGACACGAATTCAGGATTCCCCGAAAGAAAGCCAACCCGAAAACCGAAACCCGAAAATGCTACAAGTCGACAACCTGAACCAATACTACGGCGGCAGCCACATCCTCCGCGATGTGAAGATGACCGTCCCCGACGGCGAGCTGACAGTACTGCTGGGCCGCAACGGCGTAGGCAAAACGACGCTCCTGCGCTGCCTGATGGGCGTCGTCCCGACCAAAAGCGGCACGATCAACTGGCGCGGCAACAAGATATCTTCGATGCCAACGCATGCGCGCGTCGCAAACGGCCTCGCCTATGTACCGCAGGGACGCGATATCTTCGGCCGTCTCACGGTAGAAGAAAACCTGCTGGTAGGCGCAGCAAGCCGCAAGGCGCCATCGAAGATTCCCGACCGCATCTACGATCTCTTCCCCGTCCTGCGAGACATGAAAAACCGCCGGGGCGGCGATCTCTCCGGCGGTCAGCAACAGCAACTGGCAATCGGCCGCGCGCTGATGAGCGAGCCGCAACTCCTCATCCTCGATGAACCGACCGAAGGCATCCAGCCATCGATCATCCGCGACATAGGCCGCACGCTGCGACAGCTCGTCGATGAAATGGGCATGACGGTGCTGCTCGTCGAGCAATACTACGACTTCGCCCGCGAGCTCGCCGACCGCTACTGGGTAATGAGCCGCGGCGAAATCGTCGCGGGCGGCGCGGGATCGGAAATGGATGCGCATGGAGTGCGCGAGCTGATCGCCGTATGATTCAGGCTCAGCTCTGAAACGCACCGCTCATGCACCACGAATCCCACGCGACGCTAGTCGATCCAAACATCTGGCGCGGCTCGCTCGAACTCGGCTACGCGCATCAGCATGGCCGCACGGTTTGCGTTCATCGCAAGCACGAAGGGCCGTTGAGGCTGCAACGCCCGCTCTATCCCGAAGGCGATATCTGTCACTCGGTCATCGTGCATCCGCCGGGCGGCGTGGCAGGCGGCGATCGCCTTTCCATCGATGTTCGTCTTGAGGAGCACACGCACGCCGTCATCACGACGCCCGGCGCGACCAAGTGGTACAAGGCCAACGGCAAGCTCGCGACGCAGCGCATCGACATCGGACTCGCGGCGCATGCGAAGCTCGACTGGCTACCGCAGAACAACATCGTGTTCGAATCGTCGAACGTCGAGCTCGAATTCAATCTCACGCTCGATGAAAGCGCGAGCGCCATCGGCTGGGATGCGATGCTGCTCGGCCGCGCCGCCGCCGGCGAGACGTGGACGCAAGGACACATCAAGGCGATATCGCGCATCGCGCGGCGCGACGGCACGACGCTCTGGTTCGAGCGCACGCTGCTCGATGCGAACGATCCGCTGCGCGATGCCGCGCAAGGTCTCGCCGGCTTCCCCGCCTACGGCACGCTGTGGGCGATCGGCCCCGCTTGCGACGATGCGCTCGCCGAAGCCCTCACCGCGCAACTGCCCTTCGACGATCAACTGCGCGCCGGCGCATCGTGCGTCGGACCGGGCGTGCTGATCGTGCGCGCAATCAGCCGCTCGATGGAGCCGCTGCAAAACGCGCTCATCGAATGCTGGACGCGTCTTCGTCCCATCGTGCATGGCGTCGATGCGCGGCCTCTGCGTTTGTGGACTACCTAGTACGCACCAGAGAAGCGCATCCGCTTGCACAGCCGTTGTGCGCGCTCATGGACGCGCAACTCGCGAACGCAGACGATACAAAGAAGAGACATCGATGGCACGACTCTCGCTTTAACCCTCGGCTCAAGAGCCGCGCCTTCCAACGCGGCCGCTCAAGACCGAAGGATCATCGATGTTCACCACGCTCACCCCTTTCTCCCGCGCGCGGCGCACCGCGCTCGTCGCGCTGCTGCTCTCCCTGGCTCCTTTCGCCGCGCACGCCGACGCCCTCGACACCATCGCGAAGAACGGCACGCTGCGCGTAGCCGTGCCCGAAGACTATCCGCCCTTCGGATCCGTCGGCGCCGACATGAAGCCGCAAGGCTACGACGTCGACATGGCCGCGCTGCTCGCCAAGTCGATGAACGTGAAGCTCGAACTCGTGCCCGTGAACAGCGCGAACCGCATTCCGTATCTCACGACCAACAAGGTCGATCTCGTGATCTCGTCGCTCGGCAAGACGCCGGAACGCGAGAAAGTGCTCGATTTCTCGACGCCTTATGCGCCCTACTTCCAGGGCGTGTTCGGCCCCGCCGATATCAAGGTCGCCAGCCCCGCCGATCTCACCGGCAAGACCGTCGGCGCGACGCGCGGCGCGCTCGAAGAAATCGCGCTGTCGCAGATGGCGCCGAACGCGACCATCAAGCGCTTCGAGGACAACAACGCGACCATCTCCGCGTTTCTCTCGGGACAGGTGCAACTGATCGCGGCGGGCAACATCGTCGCGGCCGCGATCCTCGCGAAGAATCCGCCGCGCCGCCCGGAAGCGAAGTTCATCATCAAGGATTCGCCCTGCTTCGTCGGCATGAACAAGAACGAGCCGCGCCTGATGACCAAGGTCGACGACACCATCGCGCAGGCGAAAAAGGACGGCACGCTCAACACGATGTCGAAGAAGTGGTTCAGCCAGCCGCTGCCCGCGAGCCTTTGAGAGAGCGCACGGCAACGTATGGCCTATGAACTTCAATTCGCCGATCTCGCGCAATACGCGGGCATGTTCGCGAGCGGCGCGGCAACGACGCTCGCATTGACCGCGGTCTCGACGGCGCTCGGGGTGTCGGTCGGCGTGCTCGGCGCCGCCGCGCGCGACAGCCGGCGTGCGTGGCTGAGTGCGATCGTCGGCGGCTACGTCGAAGCGGTCCGCAACACGCCGTTCATCGTGCAACTGTTCTTCGTGTTCTTCGGCCTGCCCGCGCTCGGCATTCACCTGAGCGAATACGTCGCGGCCATTCTCGCGATGACGCTCAATCTCGGCGCGTATTCGATCGAGATCATCCGCGCGGGCGTCGCGGCCGTGCCGAAGGGGCATCACGAAGCGGCGGCTTCGCTTGCGATGTCGCGTGGCGAGACCTTTCGCCATGTCGTGCTGCCGCAGGCGCTCGCGAAGGTGTTTCCCGCGCTGACCAGCCAGATCGTCATCACGATGCTCGGCTCAGCCGTGGTCTCGCAGATCTCGGTGCCCGACCTCACCTATGCAGCGAGCTATATCCAGTCGCGTAACTTTCGCGCATTCGAAACGTGCTTCTTCATCACGGCGGCCTATCTCATGATGGCGCTCGTGTTGCGCACCGCGCTGAACGCGGCGGGCAAGCGCTTTCTGATGAACCACCGGAGCGCCGCGCGATGATCGAATTCACCCTGGCGCAGATCTTCGAGAACCTGCTGCTCGCGGCGCGCTGGACCGTCGTGCTGTCGATCGTGTCGTTCGTGCTGGGCGGCATCGCCGGGTTTGCGCTGCTGGTCATGCGCGTGTCGAAATCGCAGGTGCTGCGCGCGTTCGTCAAAGCCTATATCCAGATCTTTCAGGGCACGCCGCTCCTGATGCAGCTGTTCCTCGTGTTCTTCGGGCTGCCGCTGCTGGGCATCGACGTTTCGCCGTGGCTCGCCGCGACGGTCGGTCTCACGCTCTTCACCAGCGCCTATCTCGCGGAGATCTGGCGCGGCGCGGTCGAAGCGGTGCCGAAGGGACAATGGGAAGCGTCGTCGAGTCTCGCGATGAGCTATTTCGAGCAGCTTCGTCACGTGATCCTGCCGCAGGCGACGCGCATCGCCGTCGGTCCGACAGTCGGCTTCGCCGTGCAGGCGGTGAAGGACACGGCGCTCGTATCGATCATCGGCTTCACGGAACTCACGAAAGCCGGCACGATGATTTCGAATGCGACTTTCCGGCCGTTCCTCGTGTATGGGCTCGTCGCCATCATCTACTTCGTGCTTTGCTATCCGTTGACACGCTATGCGCGCACGCTCGAAAGGAAATGGAATGCCGCTCGTTGAAACCCGCAATCTTCAAAAGCAGTTCGGCGCGAATCAGGTGCTGAAGGGTATCGACTTTGCCGTCGAGCGCGGACAGGTCGTGTCGATCATCGGACGCAGCGGCTCGGGAAAGAGCACGCTGTTGCGCACGTTGAACGGGCTGGAAAGCATCGACGAAGGCTCGATCGAAATCGACGGCGAGCATTTCGATGCGCGTCATGCCGACTTGCGCGCGCTGCGGCTGAAGGTCGGCATGGTGTTTCAGCAGTACAACCTCTTTCCGCATCTCACCGCCGGAGAGAACGTGATGCTCGCGCAAACGGTCGTCAGGAAGATCCACAAGGCGAAGGCGCGCGCGACCGCGCATACCGTGCTCGAACGCGTCGGTCTCGGCGACAAGTTCGATGCGTATCCCGATCAACTCTCCGGCGGCCAGCAGCAGCGCGTGGCCATCGCACGCGCGCTCGCAATGAAGCCGACCGTTTTGCTCTGCGACGAGATCACGTCGGCGCTCGATCCCGAACTCGTCGGCGAAGTGCTCGCGGTGGTCGAAGATCTCGCGCGCGACGGCATGACGCTCATCATGGTCACGCACGAGATGCGCTTCGCTCGCAAGGTGAGCGACAAGGTCGTGTTCATGCATCAGGGGCGCGTGTGGGAATCGGGTGCGCCGGAAGAGATATTCGAGCGGCCTTCGACGGTCGAGTTGCAGCGCTTCATCCAATGAACTGCAAGCTCGTCGAAAGCCCATCCGATGCTAGCATTGCAAGGCCCAATGCCTTGCGCCCTAAAACGAAAGAGACATGAAACTCACGCCCCGAGAAAAGGACAAGCTGCTGATCTTCACCGCGGCATTGCTCGCCGAACGCCGCCGCGCGCGCGGCCTGAAGCTCAATCATCCCGAAGCCGTCGCGTTCATTTCGGCCGCATTGATGGAAGCGGCGCGCGACGGCAGGACCGTCGCCGAAGTCATGCACTACGGCACCACGCTGCTCACGCGCGACGACGTGATGGAAGGCGTGCCCGAGATGATTCCCGACATCCAGATCGAAGCGACCTTCCCCGACGGCACGAAGCTCGTGACGGTTCATCATCCGATCCCTTAAGACCATGATCCCCGGCGAATATTTCATCGACGATGGCGAGCACGAGCTCAACGCGGGACGCGAGACCGTGACGGTCCTCGTCGCGAATCATGGCGACCGGCCCGTGCAGGTCGGCTCGCATTTTCATTTCTATGAAGTCAACGCGGCGCTCAAGTTCGAACGCGAGAAGGCGCGCGGCTTTCGCCTCAATATCGCGGCGGGCACGGCCGTGCGCTTCGAGCCGGGACAGGAACGCACCGTCGAACTCGTCGCGCTCGCGGGCGACCGGCACGTCTATGGCTTCAACGGCCTCGTGATGGGCCCACTCTGAACAGGACATCAAAAACATGACGCTACGCATCGGCCGCCGCGCTTATGCTGAAATGTTCGGCCCGACGACCGGCGACCGCGTGCGCCTCGCCGACACCGATCTCATCATCGAAGTCGAGCGCGACTTCACCACCTACGGCGAAGAAGTGAAGTTCGGCGGCGGCAAGGTGATTCGCGACGGCATGGGCCAGTCGCAACGTCCTTCGGCCGAGGTCGTCGATACGGTCGTGACCAACGCGCTGATCCTCGATCACTGGGGCATCGTGAAAGCGGATATCGGCATCAAGGGCGGACGCATCTTCGCAATCGGCAAGGCGGGCAATCCGGACATCCAGCCGAACGTGAACATCGCGATCGGCGCGGCGACCGAAGTGATCGCGGGCGAAGGCATGATCGTCACGGCGGGCGGCGTCGATACGCACATCCACTTCATCAGCCCGCAGCAGATCGACGAAGCGATCGCAAGCGGCGTCACGACGATGCTCGGCGGCGGCACCGGTCCCGCGACCGGCACCAACGCGACGACCTGCACGCCGGGCCCCTGGCACATGGAGCGCATGCTCCAGGCCGCCGATGGCTGGCCGGTCAATCTCGGCTTTCTCGGCAAGGGCAACGCGAGCCTGCCCGCGCCGCTGATCGAGCAGGTGAAGGCGGGCGCGATCGGTCTCAAGCTGCACGAGGACTGGGGCACGACGCCCGCCGCGATCGACAACTGCCTCTCGGTCGCCGACGACACCGACACGCAGGTCGCCATCCACACCGACACGCTCAACGAAGCGGGTTTCGTCGAGACGACCATCGCCGCGTTCAAGGGCCGCACGATCCACACGTATCACACGGAAGGCGCGGGCGGCGGCCATGCGCCGGACATCATCAAGGTGGCGGGCGAATCGAACGTGCTGCCCTCTTCCACGAATCCGACGCGCCCCTATACCATCAACACGCTCGACGAGCATCTCGACATGCTGATGGTGTGCCATCACCTCGATCCGTCGATCGCGGAAGATATCGCGTTCGCGGAATCGCGCATTCGCCGCGAGACCATCGCGGCCGAAGACATCCTGCACGATCTCGGCGCGCTGTCGATGCTGTCGTCCGATTCGCAGGCGATGGGCCGCGTCGGCGAAGTCATCATCCGCACCTGGCAGACCGCGCACAACATGAAGGTGCAGCGCGGCGCACTCGCCGAGGACAACGCACGCAACGACAATTTCCGCGCGAAGCGGTATGTGGCGAAGTACACGATCAATCCGGCGATCACGCATGGCATCGCGCATGAAGTCGGTTCCATCGAGCCGGGCAAGTGGGCCGATCTCGTGTTCTGGGAGCCGGCGTTCTTCGGCGTGAAACCCGCGATGATCGTCAAGGGCGGCATGATCGCGGTCGCGCAGATGGGCGACCCGAACGCATCGATTCCGACGCCGCAGCCGGTGCATTATCGCGAGATGTTCGCAACGCGCGGCGGCGCGCTCGGCAAGACGTCGCTGACCTTCGTGTCGCAAATGGCGATGGAAGCGCGCATCGCGGATCGCTACGGTCTCAGCAAGCAAGTGGTCGCGGTGAAGAACTGCCGCAATGTGACGAAGGCCGACATGATTCACAATGCATGGCAGCCGTCCATCAGCGTCGATCCGCAGACCTATCAGGTGATCGCCGATGGGCAATTGCTCACCTGCGATCCCGCCACCGTTCTGCCGATGGCGCAGCGCTATTTCCTGTTCTGAGTCGCCATGCGTACCATCGACAAACGTCTGACCGCCAAGCTCGCGCCCGTGCTCGTGAAGCGCGCGCCCACCCTGACCCTGCCTTTCGATGCGCGCGGCAAGAGCCGTCTCGCCGCCACGCTCGACAACGGCGAGAAAGTCGCCCTCGTGATGCCGCGCGGCACCGTGCTCGCGGACGGCGACATGCTCGTCGCGGATGACGGCGGCTTCGTGCGTGTGGTCGCGGCGGCGGAGGACGTGCTCGTCGTGCGCGCGCCGAGCGTGCGGCTATTGACGCGGGCCGCGTATCACCTCGGCAACCGGCATACGCCCGTGGAAGTCGGCGCGGATTATCTCAAGCTCGAAGCCGATCCCGTGCTCGAAGACATGCTGAAGCGTCTTGGCGTGCTCGTCGCGCATGAATCGCAGCCGTTCCAGCCCGAAACCGGCGCATACGGCGGCGGCCACAAGCACGGCCACGACGAAAGCTTCAGCGAAGACTACGCGCTCGCGCAGAAGGTCTTCGACGAGCATCACGGGCACGATCATTCGCACGACCACGACCACGATCACGATCACTCATCGTGCGGTCATGATCACGGTCACGATCATCATCACGGTCATGCGCATCGCTGAACTCACCGCGCTTTTGCATCTCGCGTCGCCGGCGCTGCCGATCGGCGCGTTCAGCTATTCGCAGGGACTCGAAGCGGCGATCGAGCACGGCCTGATCCACGACGGCGACAGCGCGCGCGACTGGATCGCGAGCGGCCTCAGCACCGTGCTCGCGCGTGGCGAACTGCCGTTGCTCGCGCATCAGATCGAACACTGGCGTTCGCACGACGAAGCCGCGCTGCGAGCCGCGAACGATGAATACATCGCGAGCCGTGAATCGGCGGAGCTGAAACGCGAAACCGAGCAGATGGGCTGGTCGCTCGCGCAGCTGTGCGCATCGCTCGAATGGGGCGACGCGGCGCGCCGCGCGACACTCGCCGCGATCAAACCCATCGCGCAACCGACCGCCTTCGCATTCGCCGCATTCGCGCACGATGCGACGACTGAAGCAGCGCTCGCGGCCTATGCGTTCAGCTGGGTCGAGAATCAGGCGGCGGCCGCGCTCAAGTCCGTGCCGCTCGGCCAGCTTGCGGGGCAGCGCATCATCGTCGCGTTGCGCGAGCCGATCGATGCCGCCGTGCGCCGCGCGCTCGATACATCGCCCGAACGGGTCAACACTTTCGCGCCGCAACTCGGCGTTTTGTCCGCGCGGCACGAATCGCAATACTCGCGGCTTTTCCGCTCCTGAACCGATATTCCATGAACACTCCCGCTTATTCTTCCGCCGCTCGCCGAACCAAGAAACTGCCGCCGTTGCGCGTCGGCGTGGGCGGTCCGGTCGGCTCCGGCAAGACCACGCTGCTCGAAATGCTCTGCAAGGCGATGCGCGAGAAATACGACCTCGTCGCCATCACCAACGATATCTACACGAAGGAAGATCAGCGCCTGCTGACCGTCGCGGGCGCGCTGCCGGCCGAGCGCATCATGGGCGTCGAGACGGGCGGCTGTCCGCATACGGCGATCCGCGAGGATGCGTCGATCAATCTCGAAGCCGTCGATCGCATGGTGTCGAAGTTTCCCGATGCCGATATCGTGTTCATCGAATCCGGCGGCGATAACCTCGCGGCGACCTTCAGCCCGGAACTCTCCGATCTGACCATCTACGTGATCGATGTCGCGGGCGGCGAGAAGATTCCGCGCAAGGGCGGTCCGGGCATCACGAAGTCGGACCTGCTCGTGATCAACAAGACCGACCTCGCGCCTCACGTCGGCGCGAATCTCGACATCATGGCAAGCGACGCGAAAAAGATGCGCGGCGAGCGGCCCTTCGTGATGTGCAATCTGAAGGCGCTCGACGGGCTCGATGACGTCATTCGCTTCATCGAGAAGAAGGGGCTGCTGCTCGCGTAAGACGGGTGATTTTGATCCGCTCGGAAGTAGTGGCCGCACAAATAGTTTGCGCTTCTTCCAAGGAACGAAACGAGTTGCCTATGCCAGCGTCCCCATTTGATCCGGTTCCTCAAAAGAACCATAATTCGGGTGATTGACGGAGCGATGAGCTAGCGGAGGCGCCTGTCCAGCGCCGCAATCTCTGCATCTCGTTCCGCCTCGACGGCGGCATAACGACGCGTTTTTTTCTTCTTCTCTCGCACATATTCTTGGAGCAACGAGCCGGCGAGGGCTCCAATCAGGATACAAATGACATTAAAGCCACCAGAAGGCTCCCTGCCGTTTAACAAAAAGATGCTTAAAAAGGCTGCGACGAGGATGCTTCCGATCACCCAAAAGATAACGAAATGAGGAACCTGTGTTAAGGAAGCGAGGCGCACTTCGTATTTTTTGTCCACTTCCTGTATCGCGCGCTGCTTAGCCTCCGCTTTGTCTCTCGCGGCCTCCTCCTGGCGGCGACGCAATTCCGCTTCTTGCCGTTCGCGCTCTTTCCTCGTTCGACGCCGCTCCTCCTCAAGCACGCGATCCTTTTCTGCCTGAATAAGGCTTCCCGCCGACGCTTTTATAGCTTCTATCGCCGCTACTCTCGAGCACGCAAACCACTCGCGGTCGCGAGACACCCTAACGGCGTGCAGCCTCTGATGAGTTTGGCGCTCGACTAATACTGCATTCGGCACGCGGACGTAGAATTCAACCACCGAGGGAAAAGGCAAAGCAGTCCCGCTCAACTCACTAGCTCGCCGCTCTGGATCGCGTGTTGTATATCCGATCTTGACGTAATCGGGCATCGATTTGTTTGAAATAACATAAACGAAACCTTCGACTCCACTCATTGCTTTGCTATGCTTATTAATTAGAAAGAATCGATTATATTAGGATACTAAGCAACGATCTCTGTGATTTTTTGCTGCAGATTTCCAGTCCGGTTTTAACGTGTTCTCTAACCGGCCAAACCAGCGTTCCCACTTACCCTTTTCGGCCCATGTCGAACCAAGACCCCCCACTCTTGCACCGCGTTCGGCTCGGGCACGACGGCCTCGCTCAAAATGCTCTGCAAAGCGATGTGCAAGAAATACGAACCATCTACGTGATCGATGTCGCGGGCGGCGAGAAGATTCCGCGCAAGGGCGGGCCGGGCATCACGAAGTCGGATCTGCTCGTGATCAACAAGACCGACCTCGCGCCTCATGTCGGCGCGAATCTCGACATCTTGGCAAGCGACGCGAAAAAGATGCGCGGCGAGCGGCCCTTCGTGATGTGCAATCTGAAGGCGCTCGACGGGCTCGATGACGTCATTCGCTTCATCGAGAAGAAGGGGCTGCTGCTCGCGTAAGACGCGCTACATCAGCGATATCGAATTCGATATCGAGAACGCGTTCTCGCCCATCTGCACGAAATCACGCTTCATCTCGACGTGCCATTGCAGGAAGTTGCGGCTGTTCGATTCGCCGGGAAGCATCCAGTCGTGCAACTCGATCACGACGACCGGGAACTGGTTCAGCGCATCGCAATGGCGCGAAAACAGGTCCGACTCCGCGCCTTCGATATCGATCTTGAGAATGAACGGCGTCACGCCGGATGCAGGCATCACGTCTTCGAGCGTGAGCGCGTCGACGGCATAACCTTTCTCGATGGGCTTGTCAGCCGTGCGGAAGGCCCATTCGCCGCCGCCCGGATCGTTGAGATAGAGCGTGCCGCGCCGCGCCGCGATCGCGGCATTCAGCGGCGTGATCAACGGAAAGGCCTCCGCGTTCTTTTTGAGCAGCGCGAAATTCGATACATCCGGCTCGATGGCGACGATCTTCGCTTTCGGGTATGTGAGCGCGTGCCACACCGCGGCAGCGCCGATGTTCGCCCCGGCATCGACGATCAGCGGATTCTCGCAGGCATCGTAAAACGCCGCGATTTCCTTCGCGCGAACCAGATGATCCGTGGCGTATTCGCGCATGAAGAAGATCTGTCTGCACACCTCGCGATCCGCCGCGCAAGGCCGATATTCGAAGCGCCGGTTGCCCGGAAGCACGAGACCGTGCGCGCCGTACCGGACGGTGCCCCATGCATCGGTCGGTCCCGGATGTGGCCGCAAGAGGCGAAGGAGCCCGGGCGGCATCATGTCTTTGACAACGGACTTGAGGAGATCTTGCATGCGCGTCCTCTAAAGAAGATTGGCAGCACGTTCGCAGGCGTCCGGCCCATTGGTACCGTTCGAGGGGGCCGGCGGGGCGTTCAGTATCCCCCTAACCTTTTCGACGTTCAACCCTCTATTTGTCGGCAGAATGCACGATTTTGTCAGATGATTCAGGGAAAAGAACGGGAAAAGCCTGCGGATTGGCCAGTCGATCGGGCGCGCGCCGCTGGTCCGGCAAGCGATCACTTCGCCGCGTCGCTTTCCTCTTCGAGCAATGCGCTCAGCACGCTCACCGTTCGCTCCGTCGCGCCGCGATGCCGCGCCGCGAACGCCGACGCCGCCGCGCTCATCGCGAGCCGCCTCGCCTTGTCGCTGAAGATTTCGCGCAGACCGCGCGCAAGCTCCTGCGGGTCCTGGACACGCAACGCGGCGCCTGCCGCGATCGCATCGTTGGTCGCCTGCGTGAAGTTGAACGTGTGCGGCCCGATCAGCACCGGCACGCCCGCGGCGCACGCTTCGATCAGATTCTGCCCGCCGAGCGGCAACAGGCTCCCGCCGATGAACGCGAGATCGGCCGCGGCGTAATACGCGCCGAGCTCGCCCATCGAATCGCCGAGCAGGACCTGCACGTTCGCCGGCAACGGTTCCGGCACGTCCGCGCCCGATCCCGCCGCGGCCGGCTTCGGCGCCCACACCGAACGGCGCGCGCTCGTCAGCCCGAGGCTCGCGATCAGCGCCGACACTTCATCGAAACGTTGCGGATGACGCGGCACGAGAATCAGCAACGCGTCGGGCACATTGAGCGCCGCGAAGGCGCGCAGCACCAGCGTCTCCTCGCCTTCGCGCGTGCTCGCCGCGACCCATACCGGCCGATCGCCGATCGCCGAGCGCCACGCCTGACCGCGCGCGACCAGTTCGGGCGGCGCGGTCATATCGAACTTCAGATTGCCGAGCACCGCGACGTTGCGCGCGCCGAGCGCGGTGAGCCGTTCGGCGTCGGACGGCGTCTGCGCGAGCACGCGCGAAAAGCCGCCGAACACTTCGCGCACCGCGCGCCCGAACTTCGCCGCGCGCCGGTACGAACGCTCCGACATGCGCGCGTTCGTCAGCACGAGCGGCACGTCGCCGCGCTTGCATTCGTCGATGAGCGTCGGCCAGACTTCCGTTTCCATCACGATGCCGAGCGACGGACGCCACGCGCGCAGGAAGCGCCGCACGAGCACCGGGAGATCGTAGGGAAGATAGCCGCGCCACACGCGATCGCCGAACAATTCGAGGCCCGTCGCGCGGCCGCTCGGCGTCATGTGCGTCAGCAGCACGCGCGCTTCCGGATGCGTTTTCAGCAACGCATCGATGAGCGGTTGCGCCGCGCGCGTCTCGCCGACCGATACCGCATGCACCCAGATGAGCGGCGCGAGATCGTCGGCGCGGCGCGGCGGGATGCATCCGAAGCGCTCGCCGATATGCTCGCGGTATCCACGCTCCTTGCGCGAACGGATGTAGAGCCGCAGCACGGCGAGCGGTGCGACGATCCACCAGAGCGATCGATAGACGAGCCTCAGCACCGCAGCCGATGCGCCCGGGGAAGCGGCGCCGCTCAAACGAGCGCCCTGCCCTTCAGGCGCTCGAGAATGCCGAGCGGCGCGCAATCGGGGCGCGCCATCGCCTTGACGGGCAAAAAGAAGGTCTGTTCCATCATGAACTGGCCGGACATCACGGCGTGCGAAGTGTGATCGGAGAAGCAGACCCACACCGAGCCCGGCGGAAACGGCATCGCCTCCTGCGGCGCGGTCTTCTGATAGTCGAGATCGGCCTTCATCGCGTCATGCAGATGCAGCATCAGATGGTCGTACTCGCTGCGGGGCGACTTGGTGATGTGCAGCAGATTCATGAGCCACGCCGAGCCGGGCATCTGCGTCTTGATGCCGGGCAGGAAGCGCTTGGCCATGTCCTCGAACGGTTCCCCGACGCGCCATACGCGCGGCGCGCCTTGCGGATTGATGTTCGTGAACACGCGCAGAATGCGCTCGCCGTAATTCGGGCGCGACGGGAACGCATCGACGTGCAGGCGGCTGTCGTCCTTGCGCCAGGATGTCTCGCGCGTTTCGACCTGATGCAGCCTGAGGCTCGTGGGCGCGACGCGCAGCTTGCCGTCGTATTCGGGAAAGAGGCCATCGACGAGCGAGCGCGCATGATCCTGATAGCGCTTGATGAGCGAGCGCACCGCCGACTGCGTCACGTTCTCGCCGAGCACGCCGTTGAGCGCGCCGCCGTTGGGCGCGAGGCTGATGTTCTTGCGTTTGGGGTCCGCGATCTTCGGATCGAGCAGCGCGAGTTCGCCGCCTTCGATCGGAAAACGCAGATTGGGGAAATACAGCACCTTGCCGTTTTCGACGCCGGCAAGGAGCGTCTCGCGCGGCACGGAAAGATTCTTTCCCTGCCAATCGCCAGACGCGACTTCGATGATTTGAGATTCCGTCATGTGTCTACGACCTTGAGTTGCCCGAGCACGGCGCGGCGCGCGAAGGACACGCTACAGCAGGCCGAAGCCCGCGAGCGCGGCCTTGACTTCGGAAAGCGTCGGATGCCGGCTCGCGTCGCCGAGATTGACCACCTGCGGCGACCAGTAGCCGCCGGTGCGCCATGCGGTCGAGAAATTGTACAACTCGACGGTCGGGCGCTTCAGCGCCGCGGCAATATGCACCAAGCCCGTATCGACGCCGACGGTCGCGGCCGCGCCGTCGATCAGTCCGACCACCGCGGGCAGCGACAGCTTCGGCGGCACGATCGCGGCCGCGCCGAATTCCTTCGCGAGCTTTTCGCTGGTCGCGCGTTCGGCGTCGCTGCCCCACGGCAGCACGATCGACGCGCCGCGCGTAACGAGCGCCTGCCCGAGTTCGATCCACGCGGCTTCGGGCCATTGCTTGTCGGCGCGCGAGGTGGCGTGCACGAACACGACATACGGCACCGGCAGATTCAGCCCGAGCTCGGAGACGGCGAGCGTTGCGCGGCGCGTGTCGATGCCGAAGTCGATGTCGTCGGTCATCTGCGGCTTCGGCAGATCGAGCGCCGCCGCCACGAGTTGCCGCGTACGTTCGACGACGTGGGTACGCGGCTCGATCGGCACGCGCCGGTCGTAAAAGAAACGCACGGGCCATTCGTAGCCCGCGCCGTCGGTGCGATTGCCGAGACCGACGAGCGGCCCGCGCGCCCAGCTCGCGACCCACGCGGTCTTGATGAGACCCTGACAGTCGATGACGAGATCGTATTTTTCGGCGGCGAGTTCGCGCTTGAACTTGCCGATCTCGCGCCAGTTCTCGGGCGATGCGAACCCACGGCGCCAGCGCCTGAGCGAGAACGGGATCGCGCGGCGCACGCCGTGCACGAGTTCGACGAGACTTGCGAAACTTTCCTCGACGAGCCAGTCGATCTGCGCATCGGGATAGCGGCGGCGGATGTCGGCGATGGCCGGCATGTTGTGGACGACGTCGCCGAGCGACGACACGCGGACGATCAGGATCTTTTGCACGCTGGGGTGGGGAGGCGCGGGAGGGCGCTGCGCGGTGAGCAGGGAAACGGGGATTTTAGCGCGGCTTGCTTGCTGAACGGACACAGATCGTCACGCTCGGGGCGATTTGGGCCGGAAAAAAGCCGGTAACATGTCGAAGTCCGGGCAAATCCGACGACAAGAGGAGTACGCGATGGGAACGCGTTACGAACAAGACGTAGTGGCGTGGGCGCGGGAACAAGCTGCCCTGCTGCGAGAAGGGAAGTTCTCGGCGATCGACGTCGAGCACATCGCAGAGGAAATCGAAGACGTGGGCAAGAGCGAACAACGCGAACTATCGAGCCGCATGGCGGTGCTGTTGGCTCATCTGCTCAAGTGGCAATATCAACCCGGCCGCCGCGGCTCGAGCTGGCAACGCACGATCAGGGAGCAACGTCGCGCGGTGGGCGTCGCGTTGCAGAAAACGCCGAGTCTTCGCAACTCTTTGGCCGACCCGGACTGGCTGACCGGAACCTGGGCTGACGCCGTTTCCAAAGCCGTCGAAGAAACCGGACTCGACCTGTTCCCCGAGAATCTTCCCTGGTCGACAGCACAAATCCTGTCGACCGAGTTCTATCCGGAGTGACAAAAAAAACGGCACGGTCGAAAAACCGTGCCGCTTTGTCATCTACGGATAAAACCATTCAAAACGGCAACTTCGCATCCGGCTTCTCCGCCAGAATCACCCGACGAAAATCCTCCTGAATCCGCTTCAACGCCGCGTCGTTATCCGCTTCGAAACGCATCACGACCACCGGCGTCGTATTCGACGAGCGCGCCAGCCCGAACCCATCCGGATACTCCACCCGCAATCCGTCGATCGTCAGCACATCGTCCGCTCCGGTGAACTTCGCCGATTTCTGCAGACGCGCGATCAGCTCGAAGTTCTCGCCCTCTTCCAGCTTAAGCTGCAACTCAGGCGTCGATAGCGAATTCGGCAGATCGTTGAGCAGCTTGCTCGGGTCCGCCACACGCGACAGGATTTCGAGCATGCGCGCGCCGGTGTACAGGCCATCGTCGAAGCCGTACCAGCGGTCCTTGAAGAACACGTGGCCGCTCATCTCGCCCGCGAGCGGCGCGCCGGTTTCGCGCAGCTTCGCCTTCACGAGCGAGTGGCCGGTCTTCCACATCACCGGCTCGCCGCCCTGGTCGCGCACCCACTTCGCGAGATTGCGCGTGCACTTCACGTCATAGATGATCTGGCCGCCCTTGTTGCGCGACAGCACTTCCTGCGCGAACAGCATCAACTGGCGATCCGGATAGATGACCTGCCCGTCCTTCGTCACGACGCCCAGACGGTCGCCGTCGCCATCGAATGCGAAGCCGACTTCGGCATCCGTTTCCTTGAGCGCCTTGATCACGTCCTGCAGATTTTCCGGGTGCGCGGGGTCCGGGTGATGGTTCGGGAAAGTGCCGTCGATCTCCGTGAACAGTTCCACGAGTTCGCAGCCGAGCGCCTTGAACAGCTTCGGCGCGAGGCCGCCCGCGACGCCATTGCCCGTATCGACGACGATCTTCATCCCGCGCACCGGCTTCACGTCCGACACGATGCGATCGAGATAGATCTGCGATACGTCGAACTCGGTGTACGTGCCTTCGCCCGTGGTGAAGTCGCTATCGACGATGCGCTTGTACAAGCCCTGGATCTGGTCGCCGTAGATGGCCGCGCCGCGCAGCACCATCTTGAAGCCGTTGTAGTCGGGCGGATTGTGGCTGCCCGTCACGACGATGCACGAGTCCACGCGACGCTCGCCCGAAGGCAACGGCAGCGGCACGCTCGCCGCGAAGTAGCCGACGGGCGTGGGCACCATGCCGACATCGACGACATCGACGCCCGCCGCGCGCAAGCCCTCGGCAAGCGCGCCGACGAGTTCGGGGCCGGAGAGACGTCCGTCGCGCGCGACGACGACCGAGTCACCGCCCTGCTTTTTGATCTCGCTGCCGAATGCCTGGCCGATGCTCTTCGCGACATCCGTGTCGACCGTCTTGCCGACGATGCCGCGAATGTCGTAGGCCTTGAAGATGGATTGGGATACTTGGCTCATGAGATGGCTACCTCTTCTCTATTAATTGATGGTTTCTCGGCGATGCAGCCATGAGGGCATGCAGGTCGTGACGGTTGGCGCGCCATGCAGCGTGCGAGGCGCGTGAACGACTGCCAGATGACGTACGAATTCTGCCTATGCGTCTGTCAAATCAACACGAAAGAAACAATTGGAAGCAACTGGATGCAAAACCAGCGCAACGGGCAAGCCGCGGATCGCACTTATAATCGCTGTCTTTCGGCGCTCTCGTGGTTGCGCGCGGCGGTTCAAAGCCTGCGCGTTCATTCTAATCCAATGCTCAAACGCTCTTTCGCCTCGATGCCTTCGAATGAGGCGCGTCTGCGTGCAAACACACAAAACTTGACCGAACACGCAGACTTGCAGGGCGGTCAGGCTGAGGTAGCACGCCGTGTGCCCGCCTGTGCCGCCGGATCGGCCGCATGAAGGCGCTGACGCGCTCCGGTAACCCGGACGTCGCCCGCGCGCTCGCCAATATCGTCTGGCTCGGGCTCGAACGGCTCACGCAGATTGCGGTGGCCATCGTCATTTCGGGACTGCTCGCGCGCTATCTCGGCCCCGACGTTTTCGGCAAATGGCAATACGCGAACACGCTCCTGCTCGTGATCGCGCCGATCACCTGGGTCTGCGGCGCGGAAATCCTCGTGCCGACGATCGTCAACCGCACGCCCGCCGAAGCCGGCGCGGTGCTCGGCAGCGCGTTCGTGCTGCGCATGGGCGTCTCGATCATCGCGCTCGTCGTCACATGGATGTGGATCGCGGCGGGCGGCACCGATCCGATGGTCGGTCTGATGCTCGCCGGCCTCGCCGTCACGATGCTCTTTCGCGAGCCGTTCATCGGCGTCGTCAATTCGTGGCTGCAAAGTCTCACCTACAGCAAGCCGCAGCTCATCGCGAGCATGGCGGCGGCCATCGTCAAGGCGGCGCTTGTTTTCGCGCTGGTGCGCGCGATGGCCGCGCCGTCGAGTTTCGGCTGGCTCTGGGCGCTCGAAGCCGCGGCGATCAGCGCCGCGCTCGTCGTGTATTACATGCGCCGTCACGGCGGCACGCTCGGCTGGCGCTTCGATCGCGCACTGTTCAGACATTTCGCGAGCGCGGGCACGGTGTTCTGGCTCGGACTCATCTGCATGTATCTGTTTCTCAAGCTCGACCGGCTCATGCTCGCGCATCGCGTGTCGTTCGCGGAACTCGGGCTCTACTCCGCCGCGCAGCAGTTGAACGAGAACTGGATCGCGCTCGCGCTGATGCTCTCGCAGACCATCGCGCCGGCGTTCGTCTATCGCGTGCAGGAAACCGCGCGCCTCAGGCGCAATCTCGTGCGCCTCTTCGCGATGACCGCCGTGCTGATGATCGCGGGCGCCGCCGTCCTCGATGCGCTCGCGGGCTTCATCATCGCGCGCGTGTTCGGGCCGAACTACGCGGGCGCCGCCGATATTTTCCGCTGGGCCGTGTGGCTGTCCGTGCCAGCGGGCATCGAGGCGATCGGCAATCTCGTCGTGCTGAAATATCAGGCGAAGTACGTGCTGCTGTCGAAATGGCTGTTCGCGCTGGCCGTCGCGTTCGCGGTGAACTGGTTCACGATTCCGCGCATCGAAGGCTACGGCGCGCTGATCGGGCTCGCGGCGGGCTATGTCGCGGCGGCGTCGGTGAATTTTTACTACATCCGTTTGCGGCTGCGCGCATGAACGATCTATCCGATGTCGCCGTGCTGATGCCCGCGTTCAACGGCCAGGCCGAGGTCGAACGCACGCTCGCATCGTTCAGGGAAGCCTCGACGGTGAACGTGCTGATCGTCGACGATGGCAGCACGCCGCCGATCGTCGCGCCCGTCATCGACGGCATGCGCATCGACATTCTGCGGATGCCGCGAAACGGCGGCATCGAGCGCGCGCTCGAAGCGGGCATCGCGGCGCTCGCCACGGGCGGCATACGTTATGCGGCGCGCATCGATGCCGGCGATCTGGCGACGCCCGGCCGTCTCGCGAAGCAGCGCGCGTACATGGAGGACCATTCGCGCGTCGCGGTGCTGGGCATGTGGACGCACGTCGTATCGACGCAAGGCGCGCCGCTCTTCGACCTGACGCCGCCGGCCGAGCCCGCCGCGATCCGCCGCACGATGCTCGCGCGCACGTGCTTCACGCATCCTTCGCTGATGCTGCGGATCGATGCCGTGATCGAAGCGGGCAACTATCGCGCGGACTATCGCGCGGCGGAAGATCTCGATTTGATCCTGCGGCTCCTGCAACGGCACGACGGCGCGAACCTGCCCGAGTTCGGTCTCTTCTACGAGCTGAACGAAAGCGGCATCAGCGCGACGAAGCGGCGCGTGCAGGTGATGTCGACATTGCGCCTGCAACTGCGTTATCTGCGCGTGACGAATCCGCTCGACTGGGCGGGCGTCGCGAAAAGCATCGCGCATCTCGTCCTGCCGTATCGCGCGTTGCGTGGTCTGAAGGCGCGATTGCTGAAGTCCACGTCTTCCGCGTGAAAATTTCAATGTTCAGTTCGCGCCACGTTGAGCGCTCTTCCGGATGACGAAAGAAAAGTCGAGTCTTCGCATCGCCCTCGTCTGCAACACGGCGTGGGCGATCTACACCTACCGGCAAGGCGTGTTGCGCATGCTGACCGCGGCCGGTGCGCAAGTGACGATCATCGCGCCGCGCGATCGCACCTTCGAGCCGCTCACGGCAATGGGCTGCCGCTGCGTCGAGCTGCCGGTCGCATCGAAGGGAACGGACCCGCGCCAGGACTTCAGGACGCTCGCCGCGCTCTATCGCGAATATCGCGCGACGCGCCCGCATATCGTGTTTCACTACACGATCAAGCCGAACATTTACGGCTCGCTCGCCGCGATGCTCGCGCGCGTGCCGTCGATCGCGGTGACCACGGGCCTCGGCTACGTCTTCATCCAGAAGAGCCGCACGGCGCAGGTCGCGAAGCTGCTGTACCGTTTCGCGTTCCGCTTTCCGCGCGAAGTGTGGTTTCTGAATCGCGACGATCACGAAGCATTTCTGCACGAGAATCTGCTCGCGCATCCGGATCGAGCGCGGCGCCTGCACGGCGAAGGCGTCGATCTCGATGAATTCGCGTTTCAGCCGCTGCCCGCGCGCGCGGACTTCGTTTTCATCCTGATCGGGCGGCTCCTTTGGGACAAGGGCGTGGCGGAATACGTCGAGGCCGCGCGCAGAATCCGGGCGAAATATCCGCACGCGCGTTTTCAATTGCTCGGGCCGGTCGGCGTCGACAATCCCAGCGCGATCAGCCGCACGGATGTGCAGAAGTGGGAAGCGGAGAATATCGTCGAATATCTGGGCGAAGCCAACGACGTGCGCCCGCTCGTCGCCGCGGCGGATTGCGTCGTGCTGCCCTCGTATCGCGAGGGCGTGCCGCGCACGCTGATGGAAGCCTCGGCGATGGGCCGTCCGATCGTCGCCACCGATGTGCCCGGCTGCCGCGAGGTCGTCGAGGACGGCGTGAACGGTCTTCTCTGCGAGGTAAAGAACGCCGACAGCCTGACCGAAGCGCTCGAACGCATGCTGACGCTCTCGTCCGGCGAGCGCGAAGCGATGGCGCTGCGCGGCCGCGAAAAAGTCACGGGCGAATTCGACGAAAAGAATGTCGTCGAACGCTACAAGGGCACAATACATGCCATCACAGGCATTTCACTCTGATTTCATGCAATCGGGAGAGCAAAAGATGAATGGTAATCAGCCGACGAAGGGCACGATTCTCGTCACCGGCGGCGCGGGCTTTATCGGTTCGCATACGTGCGTCGAATTGCTCGACGCGGGCTATGGCGTCGTGGTCATCGACAATCTCGTGAACAGCCGCGCCGAATCGCTGAAGCGCGTCGAAAGCATCGCTGGCAAGCGCGTCGCGTTCCATCACGCCGACGCGCGCGACGAAGCCGCGCTCAACCATATCTTCGACACGCACGAGATCACCGGCGCGATCCACTTCGCCGCGCTCAAAGCCGTGGGCGAATCGGTCGCGAAGCCGGTCGAGTACTACAACAACAACATCGGCAGCCTGCTCGCCGTGCTGAAGGTGATGAAAGAGCGCAACGTGCGCAACTTCGTGTTCAGCTCGTCCGCGACGGTCTACGGCGTGCCGAAGAGCGTGCCGATCGACGAATCTTTTCCGCTTTCGGCGACCAACCCTTACGGCCAGTCGAAGCTCATCGCCGAACAGATCCTGCGCGATCTCGAAGTCTCCGATCCGTCGTGGCGCATCGCGACGCTGCGCTATTTCAATCCGGTCGGCGCGCATGAGAGCGGGCTGATCGGCGAAGATCCGGCGGGCATTCCGAACAACCTGATGCCGTATGTGGCGCAGGTGGCCGTCGGCAAGCTGGAGCGCCTGCGCGTGTTCGGCAGCGATTACGATACGCACGACGGCACCGGCGTGCGCGATTACATTCACGTCGTCGATCTGGCGCGCGGGCACATCGCGGCCATCGACGCGCTGAAGACGCTCGACCGCAGCTTCGTCGTGAATCTCGGCACGGGCCAGGGCTATAGCGTGCTCGATGTCGTGAAAGCGTTCGAGGCGGCGTCGGGCAAGCCCGTGCCGTACGAGCTCGTGCCGCGCCGCCCGGGCGATATCGCCGCCTGCTACGCCGATCCGGCCGCCGCCGCGGAACTGATCGGCTGGCGCGCGGAGCACGGCATCGAACGCATGTGCGTGGATCACTGGCGCTGGCAGTCGCAAAACCCGAACGGGTTCGCGTAAAGTCTCGCTGCGCCCCGCCTCGTCGTTCCGAGCGATGCGGGGCTGCTTCTCCCAACCGGTTCTATTTTCATGCTTAGTTTCGCGCTTGCTTTTCTGATCTCGCTGCTCGTGACCTTGTTGATCGTGCGCTTCGCACACCTGCAGGAAGGCGTGCTCGGCGACACCGATCTCGCCGGCGTGCAGAAGTTTCACGCGCGCCCGGTGCCGCGCATCGGCGGCGTGGGCATCATTTGCGGGCTGACCGCATCGGCGGTGCAGTTGCGATGGAGTTATCCGGCCGTGTCGGGCGGGATTCTCGGCATCGTCGCGTGCGGCCTGCCGGCGTTTCTCTCCGGGCTGATCGAAGACCTGACCAAGCGCGTCTCGCCGCTCGCCCGCCTCGTCTGCACGATGGCCGCCGCGGGCCTCGCCTATGCGTTGCTGAATATCGCGGTCACGCGCATCAGCGTGCCGCCGCTCGATTTCCTGCTGTCCTACGCGATCATTTCCTGCGCGGTCACGGTGCTCGCCGTCGCGGCGCTCGCGAACGCGGTGAATATCATCGACGGCTTCAACGGCCTCGCGTCGATGGTCAGCTTCATGATGTTCGCGTCGCTCGCCTACGTGGCGTTCCAGGTGCACGATCCCGTCGTGCTGTCGGGATCGCTCATCATGATGGGCGCGGTGATGGGCTTCTTCATCTGGAATTTCCCCGCCGGCCTGATCTTTCTCGGCGACGGCGGCGCGTACTTCGTCGGCTTCATGCTGGGCGAGCTCTCCATCATGCTCGTGATGCGCAACCGCGACGTCTCCGCGTGGTATCCGGTGCTGCTCTTCATGTATCCGATCTTCGAGACGTGTTTCTCGATCTATCGCAAGAAGTTCATTCGCGGCATCTCGCCCGGCATTCCGGACGGCGTGCATCTGCATATGCTCGTCTACAAGCGGCTGATGCGCTGGGCCGTCGGCGCGAAGAACGCGCACGAACTCACGCGGCGCAACTCGCTCACGTCGCCGTATCTGTGGCTGCTGTGCCTGATCGCGGTGATTCCCGCGACGCTCTTCTGGCGGCACACGGTGCATCTGTTCTGCTTCGTCGTCGTGTTCGCGGCGACGTATGTATGGCTCTACATGAGCATCGTGCGCTTCAAGTCGCCGCGCTGGCTAGTGTTTCGACGGCCGCACACCGTGAAGAAGTAAGCTCTTTTCCCCGACGATGAACGCCGCCCCGCTCCGGGCGGCGTTTTCGTTTGCGGCCTCGCTTACGTCAGATGCTTTTTGAAAAACTCCGCGGTGCGGCCGTTCGCGAGTTGCGCTGCCGCCGCGTCGTAGTGCGCGCCCTGGTTGCGCGCAAACGCGTGGTGACAGCCGGGATACGTGAACGCCTCGACGTTCGCGTGCCCTTGCACCGCCGCGAGCACGCGACCGCGCGCGTCGGCGGGAATGAACTCGTCTTCTTCCGCGAGATGCAGCATCAGCGGCACCTTGATCTTCGGCAGCTCGGCGAGATACTGGTCGGTGCCGCCGCCGTAATAGGAAACCGATGCGTCGATATCCGTGCGCGCGGCCGTCAGGAAAGACAGCAAACCGCCGAGACAGAATCCGACCGAACCGATCTTGCCCTGCACTTGCGACAGCCCGCGCGCAAAGCCGATGGTCGCCGCGATGTCCTCGACGCCCGTGTTCACGTCGAACGCGTTGTAGTACTTCAGCGCCTGCTGCCACTCGGCTTCGGATTTGTCGGTCAATTCGACGTTCGGTTCGAGCCGCCAGAAGAGATCCGGGCACAGCGCGACATATCCCTGGCGCGCGTACTCGTCGCAGGTTTCGCGCATGTCGGCGTTGATGCCGAATATCTCCTGGATCACGATCACGGCGGGCGCGGGCGTTTGCGCGGGATAGGCGACGTAGGCGTCGAAATTGCCGTCGGGCGTGGAGATGCTGAGCCTGTCGGACATGGGAGTCTCCTGAGTGATGTCGTGAATCGAAAGCGCGCAAAGGCCCGATCGAGCGCGCGCCTGGCCGGTAATCGAAGTGTGATTCGCGTGTGTGACGATGAGACACGGGCTATCGGAGAAAGCCCCGCGCGTTGGGGACGAAGCGATCGATGCACGAAGCGCAACGCGGCCTGCCTTGCGGCAGGAACCTATTTGATACGCGAAAATCGGCGCGCGCGCCAGCTTTGAATCGCGCGGATTCGGCGTGCGGAGAACGGGCCACCCGTCCCTGCGATGATCGCGAGTCCCCGGATGAAATCGAATCGCATCGATCGATCGGGTTCCTGCATGCGTGTTGCGCCGAACAAGCCCATGCCGTTTCCCTTCTGCGAGGGTCGTTTGTTGTCGCGTGGCTCGCGCGGCGGAACCGCGCGTCCTCGTGGGCCTGCTTACCCCGAAACCGGGTTACCTCGTATCGGCACGTGCACGCACATCGCACGTATTGAGTGGTCTCACGCCGGAACACGTCGCTTCCGGCCATTCAATCTTCGGTCCGCAAATCGGGGACGATCCGCCAGAATCCCGTGCTTTGCGGACAGGAGCGCGCGACAAAGACACGCGCCCAACGATGCGTGGTGCGGCGCACATGCGCGTCCGTCGTTTCACGCCGAAGACTAGGCGCCTGACGCCGCCGCGACGGCGCGCGCTAAAAGCCGCTGATATATTCGACGCAAAAAATGGGGTTCCCGGGGTCGTCATGCGCAACAAGTTCGCCGTCATCTGGATATGGCTTTGCCTGCTTCCGCTCGCATTCGACTTCAAGGGCGTGGAGGCGGCCAGCAGGACGGTCGATATTCTGCTCACCGTGACCTCGATGGGCGCCGCCTGCGCGATTCTGCTGATCGCGCCGCGCTTCGCGCGCCGTTCGCGCATGCGCACGCTCGTCACCTCGCTCTTTCTGCTGACGATCTTCGGCAGCGTCGCCACGCAATTGCTGCAAGGCAACGACGCGGGCAACTACGCGCGCGTGATCCTGCCATTCCTGCTGATGCTGCTCGGCTATTTCGTCGGCTGCCGTCCGTGGGATGCGCAGCGTCTCGAACAGATCGAGCGCGCGATGATCGGCTCGCTGATCGCATCGATCGTGTTTGGCGTCGGCTTCGACATGGCGACGTCCGATGGAACCGGGAACATGAGCATGCACGTCGTCCCGGTCACGTTCCTCTGTCTGCAAGGGCTGCTGCTGCACGAGTTCGTCTTCGCGCAGCGCATCGCGAAGCTCGCCGCGCTGCTCTTTCTCGCGACGATCGTCGTGGAGATCGTCTGCGCCACGCCCAGCCTGCTCGTGGGCACGGTGCTGCTCATCGCTTACGCGACCTGGCTCGCCGCGCCTTCGATCCGGCCGTTCTTCACCGCCGGCCTGCGCGCGGTCGCGATTCTGACGCTGCTCGGCGCGATGGCGGCCGCAACGGCCACGTTCTTCCCGACCGTCGCCCAGCAGTTCATGCAGCACATGTCGTTCGCGAAGGACGTGCCGGCCGCACGCGATCCGGTCACGATCGCGCGTCTCGCCGAAATGAAGGATCAGGTCGATCAGACGACATCCTCGACGCTCTCGACGATGGTCGGCATGGGATACGGACACGACTATCGCTATTCGCCGTCGTACTTGCCCGATCTCGCGGGCATGATCAGCGAGAAGGATTTCTACGCGATCAGAATCTGGGCGGCCGGCCACGATTTCTGGGTCTATCAGTTCTTCGCGGGCGGCCTGCTGTTCGGACTCGCGCTGCCGCTCGCCGTGCTGTGGGCGCTCTGGCGCGGCTCGATGGCCTATCGCGCGTGGCGGCATCGCGCGCCCGATGCGCCGCATCTGTCCGTGCTCGGACGCGCGCTCTTCGTGCTCGCGGCGCTACCCGCGACGTCGATCGGCGGCAATCCGCTCGGCGACCGCTTCTCGGGCGTCGTGTTTGGCGTCGCGCTCGGACTCGTCGTCGCGTCGTACGCGCGCATCGCGCACGTCATGCAGATGCGCGCCGCCGAAGCGGCCGGGTATGAGCCGCCGCAGAGACCGCCGTGGTTTGGCACGCCGCCCGACATACGCCCGCAGGACGAACCGTTACCGGAAATCCTGCCGGCGAATCCGTCGCGCGCGCCCGGCTCGCTGCCCGCGCAATAGCGCGGTCAGGTTCACTGCGCGGGAAGGTGCGCCCTCAGATACTGCGCGAAGCCGTTCTGCACGGAGATGATTTTCGTCGCGCAGTCGTTGAAATCGGAGCCGCGCGCGCGTTCATCGCCATACATGTCCTTGCATTGGGCGAAGAGCGAGATCGTCGCGCCGTTGCCGTTCGCGATGCGCGTCGCCGAAAACACCGGCTTGCCGGAATCCGATGGCATATCGGTTTCGATGGCGGCATCGTCGGCGCGGGTCAGGCGTTCCTTCGAATTCTGCGCGACGTAGGTTTTCGTCAGCTTCCAGGCCGCATCGCATTGCGCGGCGTCGCGGCACGAGACGGTCGCGTTGCGTTGCGCGTCGTCGAGCGTCTGCTGCGAGAGCAGGAACGTGCGTTCCTTCTGCTGCTCCTTCTCGGCGGACGAGCAGGCGGTGAGGACAACCGAAGCGAGTGCGAGAGCGATGAGCTTTTTCACGGACGGACAGCCTAAAAACCAGGTCGGACGGCGATTATAACGACGCCCGCTTTCGTCGCGCGTAAAACTCGGCTGCATCGGGTGAATGGCCGCTCGTGCATGGTTTTTGGCGTCGGCGGGCGGCAGCGCGCAATATCCTGTGTTCATGCGTGCGCGACTCGCCGTCAGCGCATCCGACAAACCCGGAGGAGACGTCATGAAACATGCGCTAGGCACGGCGCTTTTGTCGCTGGCGATGACCGCGCTCGCGCCCTCGGTTGCCCATGCCGACGATGCATCGCCGACAGACAAGCTGCTCGCGCAGCAGAACGGTTATGTGGGGAATCCCGCGGGCGGCGCGCGGCTGCGTCCGAGCGGACACAAGGCCGACGCCAAGTCGATGATGATGCCGAAAAGCGCCGCCGCGGCGCTCTATCCGGCGCCGCCGGGCCTGAACCCGCCGGCGCCGACCGCGGCGCGCTCGCGCGACATCTACAAGTCGCCGTACTGAAGCGCGCCGGAGCTTTACTCCGCGATGCTTTCGTAGCCGTAATAGCCGGCGTACGTGCTGCCCATCAGCACCTTCGATTGCGGAACATCGGTGAGCAGCACGCCTTTCATGTGCACGCCGCCGTGATACAGGCGCTTCATCGTTTCGCCGATTTCCTGCACCTGATTCTTGCCATGCCGCACGACGAGCAGGCTCGTGCCCGCGTGCCTGCCGATCACGGTCGCGTCGGTCACGGCGAGCACCGGCGGCGTATCGATGACCACGAGATCGTAATGCTGCTTCAGCTCGGCGAGAATTTCACCGAGACGGTCGCTCGCGAGAAGCTCCGCCGGATGAGACGGCAGCGCGCCCTTCGGAATCAGATCGACGCCGGGCAGTACGTCGTGCAGGATCGTGCTCATCACGTCGGCGCCCATCAGCACGTCGGAGAGACCGGGCGAATGGCGCACGCCGAAGTGCGAGTGAATGTCGCCGCGGCGCATGTCGGCGTCGATCAATAGCACGCGCTTTCTCGTCGAGGCGACGAGCGTCGCGAGATTCGCCGAGAGGAACGACTTGCCCGCTTCCGGACGCGAGCCGGTCAGCATCACGACGTTGTTGCGCGCATCGGAAAGCTGCAGTTGCAGCGAGGTGCGCAGACCGCGAATGCCTTCGACAGCCGCATCTTCCGGCGCCTGCGCGGCGAGCACGTGCAGCCCTTCGCGGCGCATCCCGACGTGCCGTTGCAGGCGAAGCTGCTGCGTGCTGCGCGGCACGATCGCGAAGACGCGCGTGCCCAGTTGCCGTTCGATGTCTTCCGGACGCTCGACGCCGCCATACAGCGCCTTGCGAATGAACGCGACGATGATGCCGAGCACGAGTCCGATGCCCGCCGAGATCAGGATCACGAGCGCGCGCTTCGGACGCACGGGATCGTCGGCGGCCTGCGCGAGATCGACGATGCGCACGTTGCTCACCTGCCCCGCCTTCGCGATGCGCAGTTGCTGCGTGCTGTTCAGCAGGTTCGTGTAGAGCTCGGTGCTCGAACGCACGTCGCGCATGTAGCGCAGCGCGGTCTGCTCGGTATCGGGCAGCGTCGACACGTTCTTGCCGAGGCGCGTCTGCGCGACGGTGAGCGCGGCGATCTGCGCATCGAGCGCCTGTACCGAAGGATGATTCGCCGTGAAGCGCAGCGAGAGTTCGGCGCGCTGTTGCTGCAAATCCGTGAGCTTCGTCTTGTTGTCGACGACCTGTTGCAGGAGCAGGCGGCTTTCCTCGGAGAGATCGACCGAGCCCTGCTTGTTGCGGAACGCGCTGTAGCGCTGCTCGGCTTCGTCGAGCTGCTTCTTCACAACCGGCAGTTGCTGCTCCAGAAACGCGAGCGTGTGTTCGGCTTCGGCCGAGCGCTTCTGCGTGTCCTGCTGCACATAGCGGTTCGCAATGTTGTTGACGATCGCCGCAATTTCCTTCGGATTACTACCTTCCAGAGATACGCCGATAATGCCCGACTGCAATGCCGTCTCCGCCACGGTGAGGCGCTTTTGCAAACGGTCGATGGTCGTGAGCGTCGAGAAGCGTTGCAGGTCGAACTGCACGCCCGGCTTGCTCGTGAGTTTGTCGACCTTGAGCGTAATGAGACCTTGCGGCGTCATGCCGGACGCTTCCTGACCGACGTGGCCGGTGAGAATGCCGAGACCGTCCGGATCCTGGAGCACGTATGCGCCATGCTCGCCCGCGACGAGCGTGAACTTCCTGTCGTAGAGCGCCTTCGGCGTGTCGAAGAGCGGCACGTCGATCTCTTCGCCGCCCCATGCGAAGCGCGACAGATAGCCCGGCGGCATCGGCCTGTTCAGCATCGAGAACACGTTGCCGACGAGCTTGCCGACGACCGGAAACGAACGCGGCGACGCGCCGATGTCGAGATGCAGACGCCGCACCGTATCGTCGATGACGAGGCGCGAACGCAGAAGCTCGATCTGCGCGGCGGTCACGGACTTCGTATCGGTGAGTTGCGGCGCGACCGCCTGCACCGCCTCGGCGCTGGCGTTCGCTTTCGCATTGTTGCCGCTGGCCTCGTCCACCTGAATCATCGCGTCCGCCTTGTAGGTCGGCGGCGCAAGGTAGGCGTAGGCGGTTCCGAGCGCGACCACGGCGAGCGTGACGAGCGTCACGAGCTTCCAGTTGCGCATCACCGCGGCCAGATAATCGGACAGCCGCAATTCGTCGGCAGTCGATATGTCTGTATACCGCGTGTCAAAGTTCATGGCCATGATCTCGCTCGCTTGTATTTTTTGAGTCGAACAATGATGCTCCGGCGCGCCCCCGCGCGCGCCGGTCAAACGCCTGCGGTCAAAGCACTTACTTCGTCAGCACGGCCGCCGTCAGACCCGCGTTGATCGCCGGCAAGAGCAGGTTCAACACGCGCGAGAAGCGGACGAGCCCGCTGTTGTCCACGTAGACGACGTCATGCGGCTGCAGCTCGAAGTTGTTCGCGAGCAGCATGGACACCGGCGAGAGCGCGTCGAGCTTGTAGACCTCCGGCTGGTCCGTCGCGCCGTTGCGGATCACGTACAGCTCGCGCGGGTTCGACGTTTCCGGGTTGAAGCTACCCGCCTGCGAGATCGCGTCCGAAAGCGTGAGCTTGCCGTTGCGCATCGGGATCACGGTGGCGGGCTTGGTCACTTCGCCCATCACGTAGACGCCGTTCTCGTCGCGCGAATCGACACGCAGCGCATCGCCCGGGCGAAGCATGATGTCCGACGGGCTGCGGCCCTTCGCCGTCATGCCGGCCATGTTGATGTTGTACGTGACGCCGTCGCGGATCAGCGTGACGCGGCTCTGGTCCGCCGTCGTCGCGAAGCCGCCGGCGCGGCCGATCGCCTCGGTGAGCGTCATCGGAATGTCGTTGATCTGCTGCGAGCCCGGCGTGCGCACGTCGCCGTCGATATACACCTGCGACGCACGGAACGACGCGACGCGCACCGTCACCTGCGGCTTCACGAAGACCTTCGAAAGCTGCGTGTACAGCTCGCGCTGAACCTGCGTCTCGGTCTTGCCCGCGACATGCAGCGAACCCGGCACATACGGGAACTGCAGATTGCCGTCCGCATCGACGACGAAGCCAGGCGCGGCATCCGACGTGCGCGTCTGATTCGCGGGCTGGCCGAGTGCCGCGACGAGTTCCGGGTGATCCCACACCGTGATTTGCAGCACGTCGCCGACGCCCAGCTTGTACGGCGCAGGCTTGCCGTAGAGCGATGCGTTCGGATCGGTCGCCGCGGAAGGCTGCGCGGTGCGCATCTTCTTCACGAGCGCGGCATCGATCGTGGTGATCGGAATGTTGGTCGTGGTGGCCGGATCGCCCTGATCGTTCGACGTCTCGACGAGCTGCGCCGGCTTTTCCATGTGCATGCCCGGCGAGAGCCCGCAACCCGTCAGGATCACGGAGATGGAAGCTGCCGCAGCCAGGCTCGTGAGGCGGAAGATACGCGACACGTTGGTGTTGGCGGCCATGGAGTTGGTGCCCGGTTGTTGTTGGTTGTGCATAATGGTCGTCCCCTGCTTCAGTAAGCGTTGGTGTGGCGTAGTCCCTTGAAGATCGTTGCGGCGATGATTCTCATATCGAGTCCGAACGACCAGTTACCCAGGTAGTACAAATCGTGAGCGACGCGTCCTTCCATCTTTTCGATCCGATCCGTTTCTCCACGAAAACCGTTGACCTGGGCCCAGCCGGTGATGCCTGGCTTGATCCGGTAACGATGGATATACCCCGATACGACCTTCTGATACAGGTCGTCATGTTCGAGCGCGTGTGGACGCGGGCCCACGACCGACATGTCGCCACGCAGAACGTTGAAGAACTGCGGTAGCTCATCGAGGCTGGTGCGGCGCAGGAACGCCCCGACACGGGTCACGCGCGGATCGTCGCGCGTGGCCTGGCGGAGCACTCCGGCCTGTTCCGTGTGCATGCGCATCGAACGGAACTTGTAGATGGTGAAGACGCGGCCGTCCGCGCCCTTGCGGTTTTGCCGGAAGAGCACGGGCCCGCGCGAAGTCAGCTTGATCGCGAGCGCGATGCAGATCAGCGCGGGCGAGACGGCGATGATCGCGCCGAGCGCGAACACGCGGTCGAAGAGTTCCTTCTGCAACTGCGCGGATGCCGACAGCGGCGACGCGACGAGATTGATCGCGGGCTGGCCGAGCAGATCGGTCACGCCGCTTTCGAAGAGCGCGAGGCTGCGCACGTCGGGGATGAAGCGCACGTTGAGCAGATCGTCGCGGAATTCGTTCACGAAGCGCAGGATCGTGGGCTCTTCGGAAAGCGGCAGCGCAAGCCACACTTCGTGCACGTTCTGCGTGCGCACGAAGCTCACGAAGTCGTCGAAGTCGTCGTACACCGGCACGCGCGTGTTGAGCCGCGCCTTGCCCGGCGCCGCGTTGAATGCCGCGCGCATGCGAAAGCCCGTGTCCTGCGAACGCTCGATCTTGCGCAGGATCGCATCGCAATGCCTGCCGCTGCCGACGATCGCCACCTGCTGCAAGTTCAGGCCGGCGTTGCGCATGTGCGCGAGGATCGCGTGCGTGATGAGGCGCCCGGCGATCATGAGGCCGCCGGACATCGCGGTCCAGTAAGCGAACCAGAGGCGCGACACGTAGTCGAGGCGATGCAGCGAGAACATCAGCGCGAGCGCGCAGCCCTGCACGACGAGCCAGCCGAGCGAGACCTGACAGGCGAGCTGGAGCTTGCTGCGGCCGCGCCATGACTGGTAGACGCCGAAGCCAGGAAAAAGGGCGAGCGAAAACGCCGCCGCGAACGCGACGAACGCCATCGAATAGGTGTGAGCCTCGATGTACTCGAACCTGATTTGCGACGCCACCGCCGCGCCGCCGACGATCATCACGACGTCGAACAGGCGCGCGAGCAATCCCTGTAAATCGCGCATGTTTTTTTCCCCGGAACGCAATCAGCCCTTTACCGCCCGCCTCAGTCTCCTCCTCGCCTTAGCCCGTCTTTTCGAATGAAAGCCGTTGCAAAGAAGTCAGTTGCCTCAAACCGTGATGCCCTTGCCCTCCGAGCGCTCAGTGGCGTCCGTAGGTATCGTCGAAGCGCACGATGTCGTCTTCGCCGAGATAGCTCCCCGACTGCACTTCGATGATCTCGAGCGGCACCTTGCCCGGGTTCTCCAGACGATGCCGCACGCCGAGCGGAATGAACGTCGATTCGTTCTCGGAGAGCAGAAACTGCTCTTCGCCGCGCGTGACGAGCGCCGTGCCGCACACGACGACCCAGTGCTCCGCGCGATGGTGATGCATCTGCAACGACAGCTTCGAGCCCGGCGACACCACGATGCGCTTCACCTGAAAGCGCTCGCCGTGCTCGATCGAATCGTAGAAGCCCCACGGACGGCGCACCTTGCGATGCGTGTCCGCTTCGGGCGCGTGCTGCTCGCGAATGCGCGCGACGAGCCCCTTGATGTCCTGCACGCGCGAACGGTCCGCGACGAGCACGGCGTCGTCCGTCTCGACGACGATCACGTTGGTCGTGCCCACGCACGCGACGAGGCGTCCGCCTTCGGAGCGCGCATAGCTCGACGTCGCGCCTTCGAACACGACACGGCCGCTCGCGACGTTGCCCGACTCGTCCTTGTCCATCGCGTCCCACACGGCGTCCCACGAGCCGAGATCCGACCAGCCCGCGACGAGCGGCACGACGACGCCGTCGCACGGCTTGCTCGGCGTGCCGATGTGTTCCATCACGGCATAGTCGATCGAGTCGGACGGCGCGCGGCCGAATTGCGCGGCGTGTGGCCGGAAGAACTTGCCGTCGTCCTCGCCTTCCTGCGCGGCGGCCGAGCAGGCCGCATGCATGTCGGCGTTGAGCTTCTTGAGCGACGCGAGCCACACGCTGGCGCGCACGATGAAGATGCCGCTGTTCCACCAGTACGTGCCCGCCGCGACGTATTGCGCGGCGAGTTCCGCCGCGGGCTTTTCGACGAAGCGATCGATCTTATGCGCGCCGTCGTCGAGCGCGTCGCCCAGACGGATGTAGCCGAAGCCGGTGTCGGGGCGCGTCGGCGGAATGCCGAGCGTCGCGATCACGCCGCGCTCCGCATGTTCCGCCGCGATCGCGATGGCGCGATGCAGCGCGGGAATGTCCGCGATGGAGTGATCGGCCGGCATCGCGACCATGATCGCGTCCTCGCCGTCCTTCACCGCGGCGAGCGCCGCCAGCGTGAGCGCGGGCGCGGTGTCGCGGCGCGCCGGCTCGACGATGATGCGTGCATCGACGCCGCTCTCGCGCGTCTGCTCTTCCGTCGTGAAACGATGCTCCTCGCCGCACACGATGATCGGCTCGCCGTCCACCTTGAAGTCGCCCGCAAAGCCTTTCAGCCGCGCAACCGTAGCCTGCAACAACGAGTCATGCCCGATGACACCGATCAATTGCTTCGGGAACTGTTCACGCGACATCGGCCACAGGCGGGTGCCCGAGCCGCCGGCGAGGATCACAGGGACGAGGCGGCGGCACGGCCCGGCCACCTTGGCCGGGCCTGCCTCCACACCTGCTGCTCCCTGCTCCACCCCACCTTTCGTGCGTGCTTCATTCGTCATAGAGGACTCCTGCCTGCAAATTCATTCGAACGACAATGCCGTCCGGGAAATGATCAAATGCCGAACCGATCGGGTCCGGCCAAAGGTCCGACGCTTTTCGCCATAGTCGGCGTCAGAGCGGCCCACGTCACACTCCACGCGGGTCAGCCGTTCGCCTCGCGTCTGCTCTGCATCCGGTACTCCGTCGGAGAGATCAGAAGACGCTTGCGGAAAATCTTCGCGAGCCTGTCGCCGTTACCCATGCCGCTTCTGCGCGCGATCTTGTCGACCGGCAATTCCGAATCGGTCAGAAGCGCGCAGGTCACGGCGAGGCGCGCCTGCAACAAATAATCGGACGGCGTGATGCCCATCTCGATCTTGAAGCGGCGCAAAAAGTTGCGCTCGCTCATCGCGGCCACCTGCGCCGCATCGACGACCGAAATCGGCCGTTCACAGTTGTCCTGCAACCAGCGCGCCGCCGCGCGGATCTTGTCGCCCGCGGACGCCGCGCCGCTGTCGCCGAGAATCGACACGAGCTTCGCGGCGGAACCGGGCATCAGACGCTCGGCCACGCTGCGCGACACGTCGATGCCCAGATCGCGCTTCACGATCAGCAGCGCGCCCTTCATGGACTCGTAGCGGTCGCCCGCGTCGCCCTGCTGCTCGTCGCGCACGAGATGCATCGCGTTGTTGAAGCGCGCCTGCGAGTCCTGCGCCTGGCCGATGCCCGCGGCGTCGAGCACCTTGCGGCCCTCGGAAATCGCGCGCACGACCGTGGTCTTCGACTGCACGCGGCGCAGCCATTCGATGATGCGATCGTCCTTCGCGGCGTCGTCGGCGCCGCGGCCGCCCGCGACGAAGAGCGCGTCGAAGCCACCGTAGTGGCGCGCGTCCAGTCCGTCGGTCCACACGCGCACCGACGACGAGCACGCCACGTTGCCGCCCTCGACGGACAGAAAACGCACGTCATAGCTGCAGTCCGGCCGCGACTTCGCCGACGCGAACTCGTTCGCCATGTGAAAGACCTCCGCGACGATCCCCGCGCCGAGCAGGGAAAAACCGTCGAACAGCAAGATCGCGATCTGGCGGACCTCGGTCGGCGAGGCTTTCGTCGCGGGAGGCGTCCAACCCATGACAGCGGGTTCTAGAGTGGCGTAAGGCATGGTCATCCTCTGCAGCTTTGCTTCCTGGAAGGCGCGGAAGAGTTTCTCGGCCATTGCGGCGCACCAATTGACTTTCCCGAACTTCGCCGGGTTGCCGTGACCGATTGGAACGAAGTGTTGGCGGAATCGATCCGCTGGCTTGAATAATAAGCAGACAATCTTTTTTGTGCTCTAGATTTTCGCGCTTAAACCACAGAATCTGTTCCGCTGTGAGGGTGAGCGCACATTGATATCGCTCCCCAGATTCTGGAATGCCGTTTTCAAAGCATGTATTACGGGAAATGGATTTGTCATACAAACTTTGCCGGACGGGCTTAGCGCAATTCGATTACGGTGCCGCCAGATCGGACATTCGCGCGACCGCAACGCCCCGAGTGACGGCCCTGTGCGCGTCGCCGCGCACTTCAGCGGCCATGTCGGATCAAAGAAATTGATTCAGATTTGAAACGTCGAGTGGACGAAAAACCGGACGTTCGTACCGTGTGAATCGGAAAATTTTGGGTTTGCCGTTACATTTGGGAACCGGATGTAATAGATATTTCAGCCGCCTATTTAAAAGTCCGATTGGATTGGCAGTTGAATGGCGCTGATTTTCCATTAATCGTATATCAGGTAATCGAGCCATTTTAAATTAGCCCTTTCGATTTTTATTCAAGAGCATAATGCGGTGTTTTCAAAAGAGGCTGGATGCTGTGCCGCAATATGCGAATGGCGGCGTCGAACCCGCGCGCGCGCGGGACCAGGGGACTGTCCCGGTCCGCCATCGGCTAGTCTTTTTGCGGCGGCGCACGCTGTGACACTATTTGTTGAATCGTCCAATCAAATTTTTTCATTCTTCGGTCGAATGCCGCCGAATTCGCGCGCACGTTCGCAATTCGCGCGGCGACGATTTCGACGCATCGAACGGGCTTGCGAATCGGTCAAGTTTGCCGCTTATGGAAATACCTGTGATGCCCGAACTCGTCAGCCTTGCTTGTTTCACTCTTGAGAATCGATCTTCGCCGTCTTCGGACGAAGCACATCGGCGCGTGCGCATGCGCACGGTCATGCGATGACGCAGGCAGCATCGTTTGCGTTGCGCACGACGACGGCTAACACGGAGCAACGATGTTGAGCAACGCGGACTTCCTGACGGTGGTGCGGCTTACGCCGCTCGTGGCGATCGACCTGATCGTCACCGACGGCAACCGGCGCATTCTCCTGGGACATCGGCGCAACCGGCCGGCGCAGGGCACGTGGTTCGTGCCGGGCGGGCGCATCACCAAGAACGAAACGCTCGACGCCGCGTTCCGGCGCATCGTCCATAACGAGCTCGGCGTCGCGAGCGCGCAGCGTTCGGCCTCGCGTTTGTTCGGCGTGTACGAGCATCTGTATGACGACAACTTCGCGGGCGCGGACGAAATCGGCACGCATTACATCGTGCTCGCCTACACGATGACGCTGAGCGGCAAAGTGCCGATCGGCCGCTTCGATCAGCACAGCGACTATCGATGGCTCCTGCCCGACGACTTGCTCGCGCTCGACGACGTACACGAGTACACGAAAGCCTACTTCCGCTGATCCGGATCGGAAGCGCGCGCTGAAGGACAAACGGCGCGCATTGCTGCGCGCCGCCCGCCCTACCGCCAAGAACCATCGATCATCTACTGCTTCCCTTGATAACGGTACGCGAGCGTCCGTTCTTGAGCGCGCGATAACGCAAATCGCGCCGTCCGATTTAGTCAGACGACATGCCGACTGCGAGCCTCTTCCCCGCGTACCGAGATCATCTGCCAACAGTTCGTCAATTTCGGACTCGGGGCACGGCGACCGTTGGGCGCCGCGTATAGTGCGACCCATGTAAGCTCACTTTCCCGTTACTTACGTTCCTTCATGGACCGGGCCCGGGCAAGGCGTGACAGCGCCGGCTCCAGTCCGCACCGGAGAGAAGTCGATGGTGTACGCCAATGGTACGGGCAGGCTTCAGGTCGTGCGCGGCGTCGCGCCCGACGCGCCGCCCGCCGATATGGCCAGCGCGGAGAAGCGGATCGGCATTCTGATCTTCGAGGACTTTTCGCTCGTCGAAGTCAGTTCGATCTCCGAGGTCTTCTCGGTCGCGAATCAGGTTCGCGTGCCCGCCGATGCCGGCCAGCACGCCGAAGCGCCGAACTATTCGGTGCGGTTTTTATCGAGTGAAGGCGGCAGCGTGGCGAGCAGTTGCTCGATGCGCATCTGGACAGAAGGTCTCGAAACGCGCTGGACGAACGAATGCGACGCGCTCTTCATCGCAGGCGGCGTCGGCGCCCGGCATGCGCGAAACGACGTCGTGCTGAAGAAACGGCTCGGCCGCGTGGCGCCGAAGATTCCGTTCATCAAGGCGATCGGTGAAGGCGCGCACATTCTCGCCGCCGCCAATCTCACCGTGCAGAACCGCTCGCTCGATTTCACCGGAGAGTCCGGGCATCGCGCACTTCCGTCCGCGTTGTCGAACCCGCTTTTCATCGCCGAGCAGACGCTAACCCTCGACGATCCGAAAGGGCCGATCGCGGCGGCGCTTTCGATCATCAAGCGCGATCACGGCGCCGCGCTCGCGCGTGAAGTCTCGGAGCGCTCGATCCCGGGCGCATGGCAAAAACTCGCCACCGTGCTCGACGATACCGAAGCCGGCGGCGTGCGCCAGAAGATCGATGCGGCCGCGCGCTGGATTCGCGAGAACTACGTGCGGCCGATCTCGATCACCGACGCCGCACGCGTCGCCGCGATGAGCGAGCGCAATTTCCTGCGCCGCTTCAAGGCGCAGATCGGGCTCACGCCATCGGAATATCTGCTGCGCGCGCGCCTCGATGCGAGCTGCATGTTGCTTGCCGCGACCGATCTTCCCGTCGACAAGATCGCGCGGCGTTGCGGCGCGGGCAGCGGCGACGGCCTCGCGAAGATCTTCCGCAAGCGGCTGTCGATATCGCCGACCGAATACCGGCTGGCCGGCCGCCGAAAACTGGGCGACGGTTCGTAGCGCTTTCGATCGAGCCCGCGCGCCAGCCTGCCTATAACGGATACGCATGGAATCAAAAGTCCTCTGGACACTTTCGAATCTCGGCGACGCGGCTTTCTTGCTCCCGCTCGCCCTCGTCTGCGCGCTGTGGCTGCGCACTGTGGACGCGCGTCTCGCGTTGCGCTGGGCGATCCTGCTCGCGAGCGGCATGGGGCTCGTCGGTCTCTCGAAGATTCTCTACGCCGGCTGCGGCCTCGAAATCGCCGCGATCCAGTTGCGCATGATCAGCGGCCACACGATGCTCGCCGCATCGATCTATACGGTCGCGGGCGGACTGCTGCTCGGCGGTTTCGGCGGCGGCTGGTATCGATGGGGCGCGGCGGGCGGACTCGCGCTCGCGGCGGCGATCGGCGCGAGCCGCATCATGCAGGACGCGCACACGCCCGCCGAAGTCGTCGCGGGCTGGGTGCTCGGCGCGGTCATCGCCACGCTCTTCCTCGTGCGCGTTTTCGATCAGCCGCGCAAGATGCCGCGCGCGCTCGTCGCGGGTTGCGGGCTGCTTGCCGTGTCGTCGATCGCCTACGGCCATCACGCGCCGTTTCAACGCATGATCGAACACTACTCGGGGTGGCTCTGCCAGGGGCTCGGGATCTGATCTCATCGCCTGTCCGGTCGAGGCGATCCCAAGTATGATCGTCGCTTGAAAACTCACGCTCTCCTTTCGCGCGCGCCCTTGCCGGCGCGCGATCACGTTTCCGGAACCCGAGCATGGACCGCTTTCTTGCAATGAAAGTCTTCGCGCGGGTCGTCGAGGCGGGCAGTTTCTCCAAAGCCGCCGATGCCCTGCGCCTGCCGCCCGCGAGCGTCTCGCGCACGCTCCAGGCGCTCGAAGCGCATCTCGGCGCGCGCCTCATCAACCGCACGACGCGCAGCATCAGCATCACCGAGGACGGAGAAGCCTATTACGAGCGCTGCGTGCGCGTGCTAGGCGAAGTGGACGACATGGAAGCGTCGCTCTCGCATTCGAAGCTCAGTCCCAAGGGCAACGTCAAAGTGAGCCTGCCGACGGTGATGGCGAAGAACACGATCATTCCCGCGCTGCCGGAATTTTTCGCGGCGTATCCGGACATCGGCGTCGAGTTGCTGCTCACGGACCGGCAGGTCGATCTCGTCGAGGAAGCGGTCGATTGCGTCGTGCGCGTGGGCGCGGTCGGCGATGTCGGGCTGGTCGCGAAACGCGTCGGCGCTTATACGCAGATCACGTGCGCGTCGCCGGGATACATCGAAAAGCACGGCGAGCCGGTGTCGCTCGATGACCTCGAGGAGCACCTCGCCGTCGGCTATGTGCTCAACAACTCGGGCCGGGTGCGCAACTGGGAATTCGTCGTCGATGGCGAAACGCGCGTCGTCGCGATGAAGCACAAGATCGCCGTGAACGATGGCGATTCATATATCGCGGCAGGCGTGACGGGACTCGGCCTGATCCAGAGTTCAAGCTATACGCTCGATCCGCTCATCAGAAGCGGCGCGCTCAGGGAAGTGCTGAAAGAGTATCCGTCGTATCCGCGTGTGGTGTCGGTGCTGTATGCGTCGAATCGCCATCAGCCGCGCCGCGTGCGCGTGTTCATCGACTGGGTCGCGGAGCTGTATGGGCGGCTGCCGTCGTTTCAGGTGAGCGGCAAGCCGAACTCGAACTGATCGATGCCTCGCGCGCGAACGGCATCGCGCGCCAGTCGTAGTCGCGATACGCGCGTTCGAGCGCGTCCAGGTCGGCGGGCCGCGCGCTCGCGTGAATGCCTTGCAGATGCGGCAAGGCGAATTCGACCGCGACGCAGTTGGCGTAATCCCGCGCGCGCATAAAGGCGGGAATCGTCGTGAAGAACGCGGTCGTCGGAACGTCGAAGCCATCTGCGATATGCAGCGCCGCCGAATCGGCCGTGACCAGATAGCGCGCGTGTCCGATCCACGCGAGGAAATCGTCCGTGTCGCGTGAAAGCGGCGCGATATCGCGATAGCGCGGATGATCCACCGCGCCGAAGCCCAGCACCGGCAAGCCGGTTTCGTCCGCGAGCCGCGCGACGATGCGTGCGCGCACCAATGTTGGAATGCTGCGCACCGGCGTGCTCGCGTCCGGACAGAAGAGCGCGTAGGGCTCGCTCTCGATGGCTCTCAGCGGCACATCGGCGAGCCATCGATTGCGATTGTCGCCAGCGGCGATGCTGTCGGGCGCGATGCCCATCGCCCACAGGAAGAAATCGATCATCGGCATCGAAGCGAAGCGCGGCCAGAAAAGCTGATTGCCGATGTCGATCCTGAGCTCGTTTGCAGGCAGGCTCACGAGCGGCACGGGCAGATCGACGATATCGCCGAAACCCGGCGCGGCGAGCGCGTAGATACGCTGCACGTAGCGCGGCGCGCGCGCCGGACGATAGATCGTGAACCGAAGATGCGGATGACGGCGCTTGACAGCGAAGAGCGCCGATAACCCGATGATGGAATCGCCGAGCGTAACGCCGAATGCGTTAACGAGATGCACGCGGCGCGCACGCGCATAGTCCGCATCGAAGGCTTCGCGGCCCGCGTTCAGGATATTGGCGGGCAAGTCCGCAAACCCGGATGCGTCGGCGTGCGCGACTTCGAGATCGTACGGCGCGACGATCTCACCGCCCGGCGACAACAGCGAGCCCGCGTGGGTCAGCGCATGAACATCGTCGAGCGTCGTCATGCGTGACCGTGCGCGTCAGCCCGCCGCGCCGCGCTCGCGCGCCGTCGGCACGGCCGTGACGCTCTGCAGGACGGGCAGCGTCGCCGTCTGATACTCCGGCACCCAGCGGCGCAGGTCGCGGCGCACTTCCTCGTCGGAGAGCACGCGATGCTGCATGAGCCAGGGCAGCAACGCGTCGATGAAATCGTTCGGCACGCCACGCGCCTGCGCGATGCGCAGTTTCGGATGCGGCGTGCGCGTGGTGGTTTCGTCGTCGGCGAGCAGTTCCTCGTAGAGCTTCTCGCCGGGACGCAGGCCCGTGAACACGATGCGGATCTGCTCTTCCGAGAAGCCGTAGAGACGAATCAGGTCGCGCGCGAGATCGACGATCTTCACGGGCTGGCCCATGTCGAGAATGAAGATTTCGCCGCCGCGCCCCATGCTCGACGCCTGCAACACGAGCTGCGCGGCTTCCGGGATCGTCATGAAGAAGCGCGTGATCTCCGGATGCGTGACGGTCACCGGGCCGCCTTTCGAAATCTGCTGCTGGAACTTCGGAATCACGCTGCCCGCGCTGCCGAGCACGTTGCCGAAGCGCACCGTCTCGAACTGCGTGCGCGGCGCGGACTGCTGCAACGCCTGGCACGTCATTTCGGCGAGACGCTTGCTCGCGCCCATCACGTTGGTCGGGTTGACGGCCTTGTCGGTGGAGATCAGCACGAAGTGGCGCACGTCGTGGCGCATCGCCGCGCGCGCGACGCGCAGCGTGCCGAGCACGTTGTTGCGCACCGCCTGCCACGCGTTCTGCTCTTCCATCAGCGGGACGTGCTTGTACGCGGCCGCGTGGAACACGATATGGGGCGTGAAGCGCGCCATCGTCTGATCGAGCAGCAGCGAATCCTTCGCGTCGCCGACGACCGGAATCACCGAGCATTCCGGAAAACGCTCGTGCAGTTCCTCGATGAGGCGATACATCGCGTACTCGGAAAGATCATAGGCGACCAGTTGCGCGGGCGAGAAACGCAGAATCTGACGGCACAGTTCCGAGCCGATCGAACCGCCCGCGCCCGTCACCATCACGACGCGTCCGTGCAGCAGTTGTTCGACGTGCGGCATGTCGATCTTCACCGGCTCGCGGCCGAGCAGGTCTTCGAGGTCGATCTGCCGCACGCGCGACAGGAAGTTGCCCTCGCCCGCCGTCAGCTGGCTGAGCGCGGGCAGCACCATCACCTTGACCCCGGCGCGCACGCACAACGTGGCGACGCGCCGCTGCTCCTCGACCGACGCTGACGGAATCGCGATGATCACGTAATCCGTCTTGAACTGCTCGGCGAAGCGCGGCAGCTCGCTGAACGAGCCGAGCACCTTGTGGCCGAGCACTTCGCGTCCGCGCTTGGCGGGATCGTCGTCGAGCAGGCCGACGAGGCGCCATTCGCTGGAACGCGCCAGCTCGCGCGCGAGCATCGCGCCCGCGGTGCCCGCGCCGAGCACGATCACGGGCTTGCCCTGTCCGACGAGGCCGCCGTACAGATAGAACTCCTTGCCCGCGCGATAGAGCGCGCGCGCGCCGCCCATCGACAGGAAGAGCAGGAGCGGCGAAACGATGAGCACCGAGCGGGGAATGATCGGAATCGGCTGCGACATCACCGCGCCCACCATCACGACGAGCGCGCCCACGATGATGGACTTGGAGATGCGCATCAGATCGGGCAGGCTCGCGAATACCCACATGCCGCGATAAAGGCCGAAGACGCGGAACACGATGGCGTAGACCGGCACGACCCAGACGAGCGCGGCGAGCGCGCCCTGGCGGAAGTCATGGGGAATCGCGCCGTTGAAGCGCAACAGATAAGCGATGAGCCAGGATCCGACGACGGCCACGAGATCGAAGCCGAACGCCCCCGCCGATAGCCATGTAGCTTTTATTCGATTCATCAGCTTGGACCCTCAAGATTGTCCGGAATGGCGGGCCTCATGACGCCGCCAATGCGCGTCGACCACCGCGCCCGCTGCCACAACCACGACTGCCCAGCCCGCAACTGCCGCCCACTGCCCCGCGAAAGAGAACCGCAGCGCCCAGTTTGCGAGCATTATGCCCGCCAGCATGAGCAGATACCACGTGATTGCGGTGCGCGCATGCCCCAATCCGAGGCGCACCATGCGCTGATAGTAATGCTCCCGGTGGGCCTGCCAAAATTTTTCGCCGCGCGCGAGGCGGCGCAACAGCGTGACCGTGGCGTCCGCGATGAACGGCGAAAACACGAGCGCCGGAAACCAGACCGGCCATGCGCCTCGTTGCCAGCCCCAATAACCGAGCGCGCCGGCGAGAAACCCTAACGGAATAGACCCGGCATCGCCCAGAAAAATCCGGGCCGGATGGAAATTGAGGGTCAGAAATCCGGCCGCCGCGCCTGCGATAGCGAGGCTCGCGAGGCCGAGATCGGCTTGCGGCGCGGGTCCGGCGAGCGCCGCGAGCGCGTAGCCGCCGAAGCCGAACAGCGCCATGCCGCCCGCGAGTCCGTCCGAGCCGTCCATGAAGTTGTAGAGATTCACCAGCCACAGCATCAGAAAGCCGACGAGCACGAGCGCCCACCACGGCACGTCCGCCGGATGCACGACGATGACGAGCGCCACCGCGACGATGTGTGCCGCGAAGCGCACGCGCGCCGGCAGCCCCCGGCGATCGTCGATTTGCGATACGGCGGCGAGAAAGACGGCGCAGGCCGCGACCAGCCACATCGACGGCGCCGCGACGATGAGCGCGACCACGGCGACCGGCACGATGCCCCAGCCGCCGACGCGCGGTGTGGGCCGTTCGTGCAACGAGCGCTCGTTGGGGATATCGGTGGCGAGCCGCCACGCGAGGCCGGTGCGAATGAGCGTCCGCAGAATCAGCGCGCACGCGGCGAAGGCAAATACCGCTACCGCCATCGCGGCCAGCAGCGGCGAAGCTTCAAAATACGAATGCAGCATGCAATGTTATTGAGTTATCGACCCCGAAGCATACGCGAACGACTGCCGGGTTTTAGTTTTAAATATATGAAAAATAAGGAAAATCGCCTCGACGATATCTGTCAGGCGTCTTGCAATGCCTGCGTCGAAGCAGCGCTTATTTTAACGTTCGCGGCTGGCCTTTTCGGCGGCGCGAGACCGGTTATCGCCCGCGCGTCGAGTGAAACCACGCTGCGGTGGCGGCCAGGCCTTCGTCGAGCGTTTGCGGCGCGTTCCAGCCGAGCGTGTCGCGGATGCGGCGCGAATCGACCCGCAGGCTGCCGGTCAGCCGATCGACCTGCGCGGTCTTGCCAGCGACGCGCGCGACGCCGCGCAAGAGTCCGCCCGGCACCGGCACGAGCCGCGCGGGCTTGCCGAGATGCTCGCCGAGCTTGCGGGCGAGTTCGGCGACGCTCGGATCGTAGCCGTCGGTCACATGGAACAGGCGCCCTGCGGCGGCCGGATTGAGCGCGCATTCGATGGTCGCGCTCGCCAGATTGTCGACGGAGACGAGACTGCGACGCGCATCGATCGCGCCGAGCGGCAACGGCATGCCGCGTGCGATCGCGCGCATCATCGCGAGGAAGTTGGCGCGCACGCCGGGACCGTAGACGAGCGGCGGCCGCACGATCGCGACCTCCAGTCCCGTACGGCTGCCGAATTCGAGCAGTGTCACTTCGGCTTCCGCCTTCGAGACGCCATAGGCATCGGGCGGATTGCGCACGTCGTCCTCGGTGAACGGGCGGCCCGGATCGCATTCGCCGAGCGCCTTGATGCTGCTCATCAGGACGAAACGCGTGACGCCCGCGCGCCGCGCGGCTTCGGCGGCGGCGAGGGTGCCCTCGACATTGGTCGCGCGGTACGCGCTCAGCAGCGCCTCGGCGTTCTTATGCGCGGCGTCGGTCATCACATGGACGCGCGCGGCGAGGTGAATCACCGCATCGCAGCCAGCGAACGCGTCCGGCGCGATCGATTCGAGGCCGTCGATATGGCGGATGTCGACGCCCGGCTCGCACTGCGCGTCGTGCCGCACGAGTCCTGTCGCGCCGATGCCGCGAGCGAGCAGCCCACGGCTCACCGCACGGCCGACGAAGCCGTTGGCGCCGGTGATCGCGATACGTCGGCCGGTATCGCTCACAGCCACTTCCAGCCGAAGCGGTTGAAAAACCGGTACGCCGACGTGACGAAGAGCTTGATGTGCACGGAACCCTTCTTCGCCGCGCCGCCGCCGTGATGCAGGATGCGCACCGACGGCACATACGCGATGCGCGCGACGCGGCGCGTGCGCAGGCTCAGGTCGTAGTCCTCGAAATAGAGGAAATAGCGCGGATCGAAGCCGCCGAGCGACTCGAGCACGTCAGTGCGAAAGAGCATGAAGCAGCCGCTCACGATCGGCGGATCCCACACGATGTTCGTCTCGCCGATGACATCACGCATCTCGTAGCGCGCGAGGCGTCCCGCGAACGGTTTGCGCAGCGCGGACGGCAGGAAGCCGCGCACGAAGAGATCGAGCACGGTCGGATAGCGGCGGCAGAGAAACTGCTGACGGCCGTCGTCACCGCCGATCCACGGCGCGAGCAGGCCCGTTTCGGGCGAGTCGCGCAGGAAGGCGAGCGCGCGGCGCAGGCCGTCCGCATTGAGCTCGACGTCGGGGTTCAGGATCAGGTGATAGCGGCTGTTGGCGCGCGCGATCGCGAGATTGTGGCCGCGCCCGTAGCCGACGTTCCCGTGCCCTTTCAGCACCACCGTGTCGAATTCGGCGTCCGACGGCGCGGGCAGATCGGCGAGTTCGCCTGGATTGCCGTTGTCGATCAGATACAGGCACGGGCGCCCGGCGACGTCGTGCAACTGCGCGAGCGCGCTTTCGAGCGTTTCGATGGTGCGTGCGAGCAGCGCGGTATCAGGCCGGTAGACGACGATGGAGATGCTGAGGGTGATCGGTGATGCGTTCGCGTTCATCGGACAGAGGGGGTGTCCGCGCCACGAAAGGAAAACGGACCGCATCGACGAGTGGAAGACGCCAAGATTGTCCTCAATGTGGGTGTTTTCGGCAACCGCGCGGCATGGCACACAACGCGGCAAGACGAATTTTTCTTGTTACAGATTGTGCTAAATTCCGCGAGCACGTGAAGGATTCTGCCGCGTCTTTCCTTTGGTCCGGACTGGACGCGCTGTGGGCTTAACCGATCACCTGACGTGAATTGTATGAACAAGCCCATTGTCGTCGATCTGGACGGAACGCTGATCCACTCCGACATTCTCGTCGAGAGCGGATTCGCCTTCCTGAGATCGTTTCCGCAGAGATTCTATAAACCGCTGCAATGGCTCTCGAGCGGCGGCAAGCCCGCACTGAAGTCGCGGCTCGCTGAACATGTGAGCATCGACGTCACGACGCTGCCCTACAACACGCAGATCGTGAACTGGCTGCGGGAGATGCGCGCCGCGGGCCGCACGATCGCGCTCGCCACGGCGAGCCATGAGACGTTCGCGCAGCGGATCGCGGAGCATCTCGGCATCTTCGATCGCGTGTTCGCTACCGACGAGCATGTGAACCTCTCTTCGCATCGCAAGCGCGACCGGCTCGTCGCGGAGTATGGCGAGAAGGGTTTCGACTACGTCGGCAATTCGCGCGACGACATCGCCGTCTGGGCCGCTGCCGATCGCGCGTACGTAGTCAACCCGCATGCGGGCGTGATGCGCGCGGCGTCGAAACACGACAACATCGAACAGGTTTTCGAGAGTCGCCAGCCGACGCTCAAGGTCTGGGCGAAGTCGCTGCGCCTGCATCAGTGGCTGAAGAACGTGCTGATTTTCGTGCCGCTGCTGGCGGGGCATCAGTTGAAATCGCCGACTGCGATCGGGTTCGCGGTGCTCGCGTTCTTCGCGTTCGGGCTGTGCGCGTCGAGCGTGTATCTGCTCAACGATCTGCTCGATCTCCAGGACGACCGACAGCATCCGGTGAAGCGCAAGCGCCCGCTCGCCGCCGGCACGATGCCGCTCGCGTGGGGCGTGGCGCTCTGCCCTGTCCTGCTCGCCGCCGCGTTCTCGATCGCGCTCACGTTCCTGTCGTGGAAGTTCAACGCGGCCCTGCTCGGCTATTACGTGCTGACGCTCGCCTATTCGCTCGCGCTCAAGCGCCAGGTGATGATCGATGTCGTCGTGCTCGCCGCGCTCTACACGACGCGCATCGTCGCCGGGGCCGCGGCGATCCACATCCCGCTTACTTTCTGGCTGCTGGCTTTTTCGATGTTCGCGTTCCTGAGCCTCGCGCTCGTGAAGCGCTACACCGAGCTTCACGCGATGATGAAGGCCGGACGCGACAGCGCCCGCGGGCGCGGCTATCTGGCGAGCGATCTCTCGATCGTGTCGTCGCTCGGGACGTCGTCGGGCTATATCTCTGTGCTCGTGCTCGCGCTGTACATCCAGGACGAGCGCACCACGATGCTTTACCGGCATCCGCAATTCATCTGGATGGTTTGTCCGCTGATGCTCTACTGGTTCAGCCGGACATGGGTCATCACGCATCGCGGCAGAATGAACGACGATCCCATCGTGTTCGCGGCGCGCGATCGCATGAGCTTGCTCGTCGTCGCGCTGTGCGGCGTCGCGTTCTGGCTCGCGATCTGACCGATGAGCGATCTGCTCTCCTGGGGCCGCTACCCGCATCTGCCGCAGACGGCGCACGCCGCGCACTGGCGCGACGAAGCGCAGACGCGCTGGCACGACGTGCAGAGCGCGCACGGCACGACGCTCGCGTTCGGCAATGGCCGCAGTTACGGCGACGTCTGCCTCGCCAGTTCGAATCATGTGTTCCAGACGCTCGCGCTCGATCGCATCATCAGCGCCGACTGGACGCGCGGCATCGTGCGCGCGGAGCCAGGCATCACGTTCGAGCAGATCCTCGCGATCGCGGTGCCGCGCGGCTGGATGCTGCCGGTCACGCCGGGCACGAAGTACGTGACGCTGGGCGGCGCCATCGCCAACGATGTGCACGGCAAGAATCATCATGTGCGCGGCACGTTCGGGCGGCATGTGCGCGCGTTCGGCCTCGCGCGCAGCGACGGCACGCTGATCGAATGCTCGCCCGAATCGAACACGGACATGTTCAATGCGACGATCGGCGGCCTCGGGCTCACCGGTCTCATCCTGTGGGCCGAGTTCTCATTGATGCCGATCCGTACGAGTCTCATCGACGTGACGAGCATCCGCTTCGGCAAGCTCGACGAGTTCTTCGATCTGTCGGAGGAGTATGACGCGAAGCATGAATACTGCGTCGCGTGGGTCGATTGCGCGAGCCGCGGGCCTGCGCTCGGACGCGGCATTTTCATGGCGGGCGATCATGCGATTCACGGCTCGCTCGATGTCGAGCAACGCAACAAGCGCCGCGTGCCGTTCACGCCGCCCGTGTCGCTCATCAACGGCCTCACGCTGCGCGCGTTCAACGAACTGTATTACCGCAAGCAGCGCAAGCCGATCGAGATTTCGCGCGTCGGCTACGACGGATATTTCTATCCGCTCGACAGCCTGCTCGAATGGAATCGCATCTACGGGCCGTCGGGATTTCAGCAGTATCAGTGCGTCGTGCCGGCGGCGAGCGCGCGCGATGCGGTCCGCGCGATGCTCGATCGCATTTCATCGAGCGGCACGGGTTCGTTTCTCGCGGTGCTCAAGCGTTGCGGAGACATTCCATCGCCGGGACTGTTGTCGTTTCCGATGGAAGGCACCTCGCTCGCGCTCGACTTTCCGCAGCACGAGATGCGCAACTCATCACTCTTCGGCGCGCTCGACACGATCGTGCGCGAAGCCGGCGGACGCATCTATCCGGCCAAGGACGCGCACATGTCGGGCGCCGATTTTCGCGCCGCCTATCCTCGATGGCAGCAACTCGAATCGCTTCGCGATCCCGCGATGCTGTCGCATTTCTGGAAACGAATGACCGGCCTATGAAGAACATCGTCATCGTGGGCGCCACGTCCGCCATTGCCATCGCCTGCGCGCGCGAATGGGCGACCAAAGGCGCGCGCTTCTTTCTCGTCGCGCGCAATCAGGAGCGCATGGAGCAGGTCGCCGCCGATCTGAGCGCGCACGGCGCTGCTGCGGCGGCTGTGCATCGGCTCGATATCGACAAGCTCGACGATCACGCCGCGATGCTCGCCGACTGTGCCGCACAGATGGATTCGATCGATATCGTGCTGGTCGCGTCGGGTACGCTGCCGGATCAGGCGGTCTGCCAGAACGATCCTGCCGTCGCGGTGCGCGAGTTTCATACCAATGCGCTCTCCCTGATCGCGTTGCTCACGCCGATCGCCAATCGGCTCGAAGCGCAGCGGCATGGCACGCTGGCGGTGATTTCGTCGGTGGCGGGCGATCGCGGGCGGCCGTCGAATTATATTTATGGCAGCGCGAAGGCCGCGTTGCAGGCGTTTCTCGAAGGCTTGCGCGCGCGGCTTTTCAAGGTGGGCGTGCATGTGGTCGATATCAAGCCCGGCTTCGTCGCCACGCCGATGACCGCGGGTCTGCCGCTGCCGGGGCCGCTCGTCGCGACGCCGGAGAAGGTCGCGAAGGATATCGTGCGCGGGATCGAGAGGAAGAAGGACGTGCTTTATACGCCGTGGTTCTGGTGGGGCATCATGCTGATCATTCGCAATGTGCCTGGCTTTCTGTTCAAGCGAGCTTCGCTTTAGGTTAGGCAAAGGTGCGGAAGACGTAGCGCTTGTCGAGGCGGTACTTGATCACGTAGCCGATCGCCAGGCCGATGCACGCACCGATGTAGCGCGCCTCCGCCGTTCCGAAGATGTGGTTGAAGCCGAATTCCACGCCCCAGAAGATCGCCGTCGTGACGAGGCCCATCGTCACGTAAAGCGTGAACATGGTCGCGTCGTGACGCGCGTTCTCCGCCTTGAAGCGGAAGATCCATTTCTTGTCGAGCACGTATTTCACGACGAGACCGACGCCGGTGCCGATGAATACCGAGAGCAGGATGTGCCACGGGCCGGTGTAGAGGCGCGTGGTGAGGTCCTGCGCGCCGATGTTGGCGGCAGTCGCGATGGCGGCGAAGAAGGTGTAGAGCAGGGCGAGTTGCATGGTCAGGGCGATTCGCGCAAAGGCGCCGTCGATCCGCCTAGCGCGCGCCCGGTGTACATGACGATTCCGCTCAGCAGCACGAAGAAGCAGCCTTCAGTGAAGTTGAGCAGCAGGGAGTTCGCGAGACAGCCTACCGTGAATGCAATCAGATATCCGAAGACGAGCGTGCGCGAAAGAGGATCTACGCGCCGGCATTCGCGGTACAGCGCGACGAGCAACCACACGAAGAGTGCGATGCCAACGATGCCTAGCTGCACGCCCATCAGCAGAAACTCGTTGTGCGGATTGCCTGCCGCGGTGGCCCGCCCACCCGTCTCGTTCTTCACGAGACGCTCGAACTCGGACAGAACACTGCCCACGCCATAGCCCGCGACCGGCCGGTGCTCGAACAACTCGATGCTCCGGCGATAAAACTCGAGACGCACGCCCGCGGACGTGACCACGTTCTTGTCCCTGAAGTTCGCGATTTCCTGGCCGGTATCGGCAAGACGCGAATCCCTGGGCATGAACTCGTGATACGAGAACGCCAGGCCGGCGACCACGATGGCGAGCGTCGCGCCGGCGCGCATGCGCCCTGCGCGCGCCCTGCTCAGCTGCACGAGCCGCCACATCACGTACATGACGACATAGACAAGCGCCACGACCTGGCCGGTGCGGCCTTGCAGCACGAACAGCACGTTGAAGAGCGCGAGAAGCGAGGTCAGATAGAGGAGCCAGCGCCAGACGGGCTTGTCGGCCGCGTTGCCGAGCGCCATCGACAGATACACGAGGAAGGCCATCAGCAGCCCGCCGGAGATGTGATCCTTGAACACCCAAGACCGGCTCATCGGTCCTTGCGTGTCGTGCATGGGGCCGACCGAAGTCCAGCCGAGGAAGTTCGTGTACGTCAGCACCATCGCGAGCGTGAGCGCGGCAAAAAGGCCCCAGATCGCCACACGGCCCCATTTCGAGCGGTCGTCGCTGCCGTGAAACACGAGGAAGAGAATCGGCAGCAGCAGCAACTTGCGATACTTCAGCAGAACATCGACCGCCTCTTTCATCGGCGCCGTGGTGTAAAGAAGACTCGCGCCGAGTGCCGCGAAAAGCGCGACGGCGGCAATACTCGTGGGGGACGTGACGAGTCTCGGCAACGCGCGCCATGCCTCGGGCGAGCAAAGCGCGAAGACAAGCACCAGTGCGGTCGCGACATTCACGCCTGCGGTGGAAATCGGCACGGACACGAGTGCGAGCACCGCCGAACCCCGTGCGAACAGCAAGGGCCAGGACGCTTCGCGCGTCGGCCCGTTTCGATCCAGAAAGGTCATCTTGTTTTGGTACGGTTATTTCATTCGGTCTCGGGAGCGATTGCGTGACCGTGATAAAACTGCGAGCGGCGAGCGAGGGCATCAGGCGAGTACAGGGCTTCGACCGTGCGTCGCGCATTTGCGCCGACCTTCGCGCGCAGCGCAGGTTGAAGCAGAAGTTCGCGCACGATCTGGCGCGCCTCTTCCGTCGTGTCGAAGAGAAAGCCGTTTTCGCCGTCACGAATCGTGTCCGCGTAGCCGCCGCGCCGATGACAGACCACGGCGAGTCCGCAGGCCATCGCCTCGAACACGACGCGTCCGAAGGTTTCGACGTGACTGCCGGTACGGTAAAAGAAGATATCGAGCGAGCGCATGAAATTGGCCGAGGGCATCGCGCCTTCCGGCATCAGTTCGAGATAAGGACCTGTCTCGATCCGATCCGCGAGACAGGTCGCGCCTTGCAGCTTCACGTGCGCGCCATCGGCCGACCACTCGCGGTACAGCATCAGGTCTTCGATGTCGTGCTTGGCGAGCGTATCCCGGCTCATGCGGCCGATCACGGGGCGCGCGTGCGAGCGCTGCTTTGCGGGCGTGAAATACGCGATGTCAATCGGCGACGGATGAACGACGCCCCGCGTACCGAGCAGCCTCTTCTGATACTCAGAGATGAACACGAATTCCGTCTTCGGCCAGCGCAACAAAAGCGGATGGCTCGACGTCATCGCCAGAATTCTCGGATGGAATGTGTTGAACACGTAAATGAGCCGCTCTGGCGCGGGAATGACTAACGGCCAGACCTTGTTGCGCCAGTGCGCGCCGACGAACACATAGGTGCCGCCGTCAGGATAAGCGTCCCGCATCAGCCCGAGACCGCCGCCGCCCGCGCGCGAGAGCGTGATGCGCTCGATGCCGTGCTGCTTGCGCAGCGAGGCCGGACTGCGCGACGAAGTCGCCCACAATCTGACGACGCCTTGTTTGCGCAACTCATTGGCAAGCGCCAGCGCTTCGAGCTCGCTCCCGCCTCGAGGATTGAGAAAGCCGTTGAAAACATGGATGACCTGGCTATTCATGTGATTAATGATTCAGCTGCTACTGTGCTGGTAGATCCATCATGATGTCATCGATGATCTTCGTGGGCATTACCGTGGCAGCGACAATACCAGCTGCTCCAGTTTCGGCCGGAATACGCCCCTTTCCACCAGAAGCCGCGTTCAGCCTTCGCTCGTGCATCCAATGTCAGTATGGCTTTAACCCGTAGGACGCATTTTTTAATGAGAAACCACGCAAGTCATTGTGGCGCGTCATATTGATTCGACGGGCTGGACAGCTCGGGTACCGCGCGCCAGCGTCGGCACCTATATCACCCCCTATCGCGAACGAGAGCAGCGTGCGGACGCGCGCACGGTGGCGTTCGCTCATTGCGTGCACACGAATCAAACGCTTCGAACTCACCAACTCCGGCGTCCTAAAGCGACAATGGGTTTCGGCAATCGGCCAGGCTCAAACGCGGGTCGCATTACCAGGCCTCACGCGGCGCAGCTTTCCGGGTGGCCGGAGCAGCAAGATCCCAGTTCAAGCAAATTGAAACTTCGCATTTTAACTCATTGACTTCAGCTTCCACCGATCGAGAAGCTACGACCTGGGCTTTCCCCCTCGCGTCTACTGGACGTCGGGTTTTCAGCAGCATCGATGCCTCGTGCCGATCACAAGCACGCGCGAAGCTCGATCGCATTTCGTCGAGCGGCACGGGTTCGTTTCTCGCGGTGCTCAAGCGTTGCGGGGACATTCCATCGCCGGGACTGCTGTCGTTTCCGATGGAAGGCACCTCGCTCGCGCTCGACTTTCCGCAACACGAGATGCGCAACTCATCACTCTTCGGCGCGCTCGACACGATCGTGCGCGAAGCCGGCGGACGCATCTATCCGGCCAAGGACGCGCACATGTCGGGCGCCGATTTTCGCGCCGCCTATCCTCGATGGCAGCAACTCGAATCGCTTCGCGATCCCGCGATGCTGTCGCATTTCTGGAAACGAATGACCGGCCTATGAAGAACATCGTCATCGTGGGCGCCACATCCGCCATTGCCATCGCCTCGCGCGCGAATGGGCGACCAAAGGCGCGCGCTTCTTTCTCGTCGCGCGCAATCAGGAGCGCATGGAGCAGGTCGCCGCCGATCTGAGCGCGCGCGGCGCTGCTGCGGCGGCTGTGCATCGGCTCGATATCGACAAGCTCGACGATCACGCCGCGATGCTCGCCGACTGTGCCGCACAGATGGATTCGATCGATATCGTGCTGGTCGCGTCGGGTACGCTGCCGGATCAGGCGGTCTGCCAGAACGATCCTGCCGTCGCGGTGCGCGAGTTTCATACCAATGCGCTCTCGCTGATCGCGCTGCTCACGCCGATCGCCAATCGGCTCGAGGCGCAGCGGCATGGCACGCTCGCGGTGATTTCGTCGGTGGCGGGCGATCGCGGGCGGCCGTCGAATTATCTTTATGGCAGCGCGAAGGCCGCGTTGCAGGCGTTTCTCGAAGGCTTGCGCGCGCGGCTTTTCAAAGTGGGCGTGCATGTGGTCGATATCAAGCCCGGCTTCGTCGCCACGCCGATGACCGCGGGTCTGCCGCTGCCGGGGCCGCTCGTCGCGACGCCGGAGAAGGTCGCGAAGGATATCGTGCGCGGGATCGAGAGGAAGAAGGACGTGCTTTATACGCCGTGGTTCTGGTGGGGCATCATGCTGATCATTCGCAATGTGCCTCGTTTTGTGTTTAAGCGGGCTTCGCTTTAGGTCAGGCGAAGGTGCGGAAGACGTAGCGCTTGTCGAGGCGGTACTTGATCACGTAGCCGATCGCCAGGCCGATGCACGCACCGATGTAGCGCGCCTCCGCCGTTCCGAAGATGTGGTTGAAGCCGAATTCCACGCCCCAGAAGATCGCCGTCGTGACGAGGCCCATCGTCACGTAAAGCGTGAACATGGTCGCGTCGTGACGCGCGTTCTCCGCCTTGAAGCGGAAGATCCATTTCTTGTCGAGCACGTATTTCACGACGAGACCGACGCCGGTGCCGATGAATACCGAGAGCAGGATGTGCCACGGGCCCGTGTAGAGGCGCGTGGCGAGGTCCTGCGCGCCGATGTTGGCGGCAGTGGCGATGGCGGCGAAGAACGTGTAGAGAAGGGCGGTTGCATTTATCTAGAACCGGGATAGCTATTTGACACTCGAGTGCCTCTTCGGCATGTCGGAATTCGAACGCGTTCACTTCTCGCACAATGGCCCGAACCGAAGTGAAAGGAACTCAATGTCGGAACCGGAGCAATATACATTGTTGCCGAGTCCACGTCCTTCGCGACGGCCAATACACTACCGTCACGACACCGGGTCATTGGAGTTGCGGCCATCGTTCCCGCACACGCAGCAGCGGAGAGGGCGGAAGTCGAGCGCATGGATGACACCATTTGAGCAGATGAATAACATATATCGAAGCCGCCGTTTGACGTCGTAAAAGCGTACGACTTCCTTGAGATGCCTCGCGAAGCCGATTAATCGAACCGATCAGCAAAGGTCCACGAAATAAATCAATCTAACTACCTCGTGTATGCGTACGCATGTAAGCTAAAGCCACGAGGCCAATCAGAATATTCTGTACTCTTCTCGTCTCCCGCGATAAGGCTAATGCGGGTCGCCCATGCCATCGCGTTTTCGACAGACGTTCTGCGTCGACGCTCACAACTCGCCGCCCCATTTATCTACTCTGCCAAATTTGCAAATGACTGATGCGGCAACTGTTAGATATTGATAAAGCTACAATTCGTTGACTTGGAAGCTGTTGAATAAATTGGCCCACTCACATTTGGCTACTCATTTATCGCTGTAATGCACAACCCAAGACTCGGGGAATAAACTGTTCGGGAAATTGAGTGTCCCTGGACTACTGGCTCATTTGCCGTGCAAACACCGATGGAAACAACGATGGATTGAGAACATGCTCGGGCGGACACTTAGGCCAAGCGGTACACCCTTGTCTCACGGCCGAGGCATTTCGCACACGTACATACTAGATTAATGGCAATGCTTAGGGATGTTGATCGCTAGCTTTCCTGCCTAATGCATATTTGCAGAGCGTCGCACTCGCAAGACGGCGATCTCCACTTTAATCGCCGGGGTTAATCTAATAGACGGGGCTAAAAAATGTAGATAAAGTTTCGAGCTTTTTCCGCTTTATAACTCCAGCAGCTCGAATATATCTAAAAGGCATTGCGAGTTTCGACTCGAATGGCAAACAATCCACGACGCATTGATAAGTTAAGGCGCAAGGGCGTCAGGGTCGTTTGCCATGATTTCCCAGCAATTCGAGCGGCCAATCGCTTCCTTCCCGTTTCCGTTGCGATGATTGCCAGCCACGCCTTGATCTACTTCGCTCTCCGATTGGTGAGACAGTTCCGCCGCGAGCATGCGCTCGCCAGTTGCTTCTTCAATTGCCCGGCCAAACCCGATTCGCCGAGAATCGACTCCGCATCCCTTGCTTTGCAACTGCGCTAGCAGTTGGTCGATCAACTCATCGGGGAAAAGCTTCGGCGCTTTCTGGATCTTGCGCTTCTTGGTCACGGTTGCTTCGGTCATAGGGCATTATTCCCGTTATCGTCTCATGACCTCGGCACACTAAAAATCTGAAAGGCTCGGAGCCCTGGCGACCCCGTGCTTCTCGACAAAACCCAGCCGTACGTCGCTCCGTTTTAAGGCAATTGACTTCCACTCTTGGAATTACCTGTTGATCGTTTTACCCCTTAGCCCGTGTTTTCCGTTCCTGTAGCCAGGTTTCGAACACGGCTGTTCAGCGCTTCCTGCTGTGCCTTGCACACAGCATCCGCCACGAGTGTATCCGCGGAGCGGTCCGGACGACGAGTCTCTAACGGCTTCTTCGGCATGCATCATGCGGTACCACGCTTGTCGGAATTTTGTTCCCGCGGCAATCATCCGATAGTAGCCCTACCGTAATACGCCAGTTTTCTTTAAGTCAAACTCGTCTTCGCGCCCGGGCTTCAAGTGCGGCCTGCGGGTATTGTCCAACTCGGGGCTCCTACGCGATGCTTTGCGGCTGCTCACAGAACGACGTTGCCGTGCTCGCTTTTCGACATCAAGGCCAAAGAGTGTTCAGGCGAGGTCGACGATCCCACGTTCGCGTAGTCCATTTCGTCTAACGTTTTTTACGTGCTAATGGATACTGCTCAACAGCTTGGGTGGGATCGCAAAATTGCCGCACGATGGATTCGAGCCCGCCCGGTCGCGGACGTCGAAGAGAAAGTGCTGCAGGTGTAGCGCGAGTTCTGGTCGAAACGCTGACACGCTAGATCAGCTTGCCGGGGTTCAAGATGCCGTTCGGGTCGAGCGCGCGTTTGATCGCGGTCATGGCCGCGATCTCCTCGGGCGAACGCGAGAGCGGCAGGAACTCGCGCTTGAGCAACCCGATGCCATGCTCCGCCGAAACCGATCCGCGATATGGCACGACCATGTCGTAGACGAACGCGTAGAGCTCATGATGCGGCACGCCCGGCACCGAATGACCGTCCACGGTCACGTGCAGGTTCGAATCACCGATATGGCCGAAGTAGTACGAGCGGTTCGACGGCCAGCGCGCATCCAGCGCGGCGCGGCATTCGTCGACGAATTGGCCGATTGAGCCGACCGGCAAGCTGACGTCAAAATTGATCGGATCGAGCCGTGCCGGAAATTCCGCGGTGCACTCGCGAACTTGCCACAGCGCGCGCGCATCCGCCACCGATTGCGCGACGATCGCATCGCGCACCGCGCCGGCGTCGAAGGCGTCGGCGAGCGCGGCAGCGAAGCGCTCGCCGTCGTGGTCGGCATCGAAGCCCGCATGTTCGATCAGCGCGTAAAGCGAATGCGCCGCGACAAACGGCGAGCGCGCCGAGGATGTGAGCGAAACGCCGAAGTCGAAGAAGTCCGGCCACATGATTTCGAAAGCGCCGATATCGTTACCGAAGCGTGCCGAGAGCGCACGCAATAGCGCGACGACCTGATCGTAGCCATCGAGCGCGACGAGTGCCGTGTGACGCCTCGCGCGCGGCGGATGCAGCCGCAACACTGCGCGCGTGATAACGCCGAGCGTGCCCTCCGAGCCGACGAAAAGCTGTTTCAGGTCATAGCCCGTGTTGTTCTTCATCATCTTGTTCATCGAACTGAGCACGGCGCCGTTGGCGAGCACGGCTTCGAGGCCGAGCACCTGTTCGCGCGCGGTGCCCGACTGGATGACACGATTGCCGCCCGCGTTTGTCGCGAGGTTGCCGCCGATCTGGCACGAGCCGCGCGCGCCGAGGTCAAGTCCGAGTTCGAAGCCCGCCGCCGCCGCGGCTTCCTGCGCGCTCTGCAAGGTGGTGCCGGCGAGCACGGTCATCGTCGCCGATGCCGCGTCGATTTCCTCGATTCCAACGAGCCGTTCGAGCGAAATCGCGATGTCAGCCGGGCGCGCGATTGCGCCGCCCGCGAGCCCCGTCATGCCGCCTTGGGGTACGACGCTCTGGCGCGCTTCGTTGCAGATCGCGAGCGCGCGCGACACCTCTTCGGTCGAGCGCGGCAGTATGAGCGCTGCGGGTCGCGCGGGTGCATGGCCGGTACAGTCGGTCATCGAGCGTTGCCCGATGGCTTCGCCCACGCGCACGCGGTCGTTGCCCAGGGCCTCGCGCAACGCGGCGATGGTGGCGTCGAGCGGCGCGCTCATGCGGCTGTGCCCTGCTGCTCAGCTGCGCGTTTCTTGCGATAGCCCATTGAATCGTTGATGCGCCCGAGGATGTAATCGCCTGCCGCCACCGGCGCATCACGCACCTCGCTCGCCGGTGTGCCAAGCTCGGCCGGATCGACGATGGCGCCGTAGGTCGGATCGTAGAAAGTCGCGATCGAGTAGCGCTGCTGGCCCGACGCATTGATCACGCGATGCAACGTCGAGCGGAATCGGTCGTTGGTCCAGCGCGCGAGCAAATCGCCGACATTGACGACGAAGCTGCCCGGAATTGGCGGCGCGTCGATCCAGGTGTCGTTCGCGATTTCACGCACTTGCAGACCGCCCACCTGGTCCTGCCAAAGCAGCGTGATGCACCCGTAGTCCGTATGAGGCGCGACGCCGAATTGATCCTCGTCGGATTGGGGCGGCTGCGGTGGGTAATAGACCATTTGCGTGCGCTGCATGCGCTTCGTGTAGCGCGAGGCGAAAAAATGCTCGTCGATGTCGAGACTTGACGCCACGGCGCGCAGCAGATGACTGCCGCACTCGCCGATCGCCTCGTAATACCCATAGAGCGCCGGCCGCAGCTCGGGCATGAAGTCAGGCCAGTTGTTCGGGCCGCGCAGCGCCTGGCCCGCACGCACGTCGGGATCGTCCTCGGGCAGCTCGAGGCCGATGCTGTAGAACTCCTTATAGTCAGGGCGCTTGGCCTGATACATGGTCGCGTCACCGAGCGAATTGAAGCCGCGATGCCGATGATTCACCGCCGCGCGCCGCTTCATTTCGACGGGAAACGCAAAGAACTTGCGCGCGGCGGCTTCGGCTGCGGCGATCACATCCTGCGGCACACCATGATTAACGATGTAGAAGAAGCCAAGGGTCGTGCAGGCTTCGCGAATTTCGTGGCCCACGCGCACGAGAGCGGCAGCGTCGCCTTCGCGCACGCCGCTGAAATCAATGAGGGGAATTCGGGTGACTGACGGCATCGGCTGGCTCCTGGAGCGGCGTGGCGACGGGGATGTTCGGCTCGCCGTCCCGCGAAAAAACTCGCGCACGGCATCACGCATCTCCGGTTGTATATACCGCCAATTCCAACGCCGCAAGTTGCAACGCAGCGAACCAGACCGCCACTTGTCGGCATGCTCATGCACCTAGGAAGCTGCAAAGAATTTCTTTTTGGCCATCGAAATTTCGCGGTATATACTGCCCCGCATACCGCGCTGACCAATGTCTGCCGCACGCGCGACGACCGCTTTGCTACCTGGAGACTCTAATGAATATCCTTGCAGGCTGGAGAAGTCGAGTGCTGATATTGACCCTGTGCGCCGCGAGCGTGTGCGCGCATGCCGAAGATCAGCTCGCGAAGGTGAAGAAGGCGGGCGAACTCGTGGTCGGCACGGAGATGCAGTTCGCGCCGTTCGACTTTCTCGAAAACGGCCAGCAAGCAGGTTTCAACAAGGATCTTTTCGCGGAGATCGGCAAGGAGATCGGCGTGAAGGTGCGCTTCATCGACTTGCCCTGGCCGAGCGTGCTGCCTGGTCTTGAAGCGGGCAAGTTCGACATGGTCGGCGGCCCGATCACGGTGACGAAAGCGCGTATGGAACGCTATGCGTACACGCTGCCCGTCGCCGATGCCACCGACGCCTTCCTCAAGCGTGCCAACGATTCGAACCTCAAGCAATCGTCCGATGTCGCGGGCAAGACCGTCGGCGCGGGTAAGGGTTCGGCGCAGCTCGATCAGTTGAAGGTCTACTCGGCCACGCTGCCGAAGCCGCCGGAAATCCGCGAATACGTTGATAACAACCAGGCCTACGCGGACCTCGCGGCGGGCCGGATCGTCGCGGTGGCAAATTCGATGACCAACATCGCGTACGTCGCAAAGCAGCGACCGGAGACGTTCGCGGTCGTCCAGCCGCCGTTCGGCGCGAAGGTGTACTTCGCGTATTGCCTGCGCAAGGACGCGGACAGCAAGCCGCTGGCCGACGCGTTCAACAACGCGCTCCTTAAGCTCGACAAGGACGGACGCCTCGCCACGCTGCAGAAGAAGTGGTTCGGCGTCGCGATGCAGGTCCCGCCGACGCTGCCGACGCCGAACTACTGAGTCAGCGCATCACGCGTCCGAACACGGAGGCCCCATGTTCAGCATGACTGTTTTCGTGCAAGGCATCCCGCTGCTGCTGCAGGCGGCGGTCGCGACCATCGGCATTTCGCTTGCCGGGCTCGTGATCGGATTTTTCGTGGCGATCGGCGTGTGCTCGGCGCGGCTCTCGCCGAGCCGGGCCTGGCGCGCGGCGGGCGGCGCGTACGTATTCTTCTTTCGCGGCGTGCCGATGCTTGTGCAGTTGCTGCTCGTCTACTACCTGCTGCCGTTCGTCGGCATCAACGTGCCGCCGCTCGTCGCCGCAATCAGTACGGTGTCGCTGTGTTCGGCGTCGTATATCGCAGAGATCTTACGCGGAGGCTTTATGAGCATTCCGCCGGGCCAGATTGAAGCCGCGCGCATGCTCGGCCTGCCGCCGCTTGACACGCTGCGCCGCATCCTCGTGCCGCAGGCGTTCCGGCTGACGCTGCCGTCGCTCGTGAACGAGATGGTGCTGCTCATCAAGGCGTCGTCGCTGATCTCGGTGGTCGGCATCGCCGAAGTCACGCGCACCGCGCAGAACATCGCGGCCAGCACGTACCGGCCGCTGGAGGCGTATGTCGCGGCGGGGCTCATCTATTTCGTGATCTGCGGCGCGCTGTCGCTCCTCGCGCACGCCGCCGAAGTGCGGCTGCAACACGCCTAAGGACGACGCCATGCAGCAGTTCGACCCCGCCGTCATCACGCACAACTTTGCCGCCATCGGCGCGGGACTTGCGACGACGCTCGGCACGTGGATCGCCGGTGTCGTGCTCGGCCTCGCAATCAGCTTCGCCATCGCGCTGCTGCAACTCTTTTGCGGACGCTGGGTGCGTGCCGTGCTGCGCGCCTACATCGAACTCTTTCGCGGCACGCCGTTTCTCGTGCAGCTCTTTTTGCTGTACTACGGCGGCCCGTCGTTCGGGCTGACGCTCGAACCGCTGACTGCGGGCATCCTCGGGCTCGGACTCTACGGCAGCGCGTACTTCGCCGAAGCGTTCCGCTCGGGCTTTCGCGCGGTGCCGCCGGGACATCTCGAAGCGGCGTCGTGTCTTGGCATGTCGCGCTGGCAAATCGTCTTGCGCATCCAGATTCCTCAGATGTTCGTACTGATCGTGCCCGCCATCGTCAACTTGATCATCGTGCTTAGTAAGGAAACCGCGGTGCTGTCGATCGTGACCGTTCCCGAACTCACGTTCGTCTTGACCGGCATCGGCTCGGCGACGTTCGCCTTCGTCGAGACGCTGCTTGCGCTATGCGTGTGCTATCTGTTGCTCGTCGAACTCGCATCGCGCGCGGGACTCTGGGCGGAGGCACGGCTCACGCGCTTTCTCGTCTGACATGCGGACCATGTGGATTGTTATGCCTCGTCACCAGGTGAACCGATGAATGCCATGATCGACCTTCCCGCTTCCGCTTCCGCGTCCGCGTCCTCCGTCATCGAGCCGCCCGCGCCGTCCTCGCCGCTGATCGAAGTGCGCAATCTCGGCAAGCGCTTTGGCGACGTCGAAGTCCTGCGCGGCGTCGATCTCGACATTGAACGCTCGGAGGTGGTCTGCATCATAGGGCCGTCTGGCTCGGGCAAGAGCACGCTCTTGCGTTGTCTCGCCGCGCTCGAAACGTATGACACGGGGGAAGTGCGCATCGAAGGCGAACTGCTCGGCTACGGCGAGAAGAACGGCCGGCGCGTGCGCGCGTCACAGGGCGAGATTAATCGCGTGCGGCGCAACATCGGCATGGTGTTCCAGCAGTTCAACCTGTGGCCGCATATGACCGCGCTCGAAAACGTGATGGAGGCGCTCTTGCGCGTGCAGCGCCTGCCGCGCGCGCACGCACAGCGGCGCGCCAATGCGATGCTCGAGACAGTGGGCCTTGCGAACAAGGGTGACGCCTATCCGGCGAAGCTCTCGGGCGGGCAGCAGCAGCGCGTGGCGATCGCGCGCGCGCTCGCGATGGAACCGCACATCATGCTCTTTGACGAACCGACCTCCGCGCTCGATCCTGAACTCGTTGGCGAAGTGCTGCAGGTGATGAAGCAGCTCGCGCGCGACGGCATGACGATGGCCGTCGTCACGCACGAGATGGGTTTCGCCGCGCAAGTTGCGGACAAGGTGATGTTCATCGATCAGGGACGCATCGCCGTGCAAGGCAAGCCCCGCGAAGTCTTTCACGACGCCCGAGATCCGCGTCTGCGCCAGTTCCTACAAAACTATTTCGACCGCAACGCGTTCTGGTCGCGCGGCGGCGAAGGAGAAACGGCATGAGCGCGACCGATGCGTTCATCGCGGCGCTGCGTCCCGATGTGCGCGATCTGCCTGCCTACAATGCCGGCGCATCAGCAGAGCGCGTGCGCGAACAGTTCGGCGTGTCGCGCGTCGTCAAGCTCGCGAGCAACGAGAATCCCTGCGGCGCGAGCCCGCTCGTGCGAGAGGCGTTGCAGCGTGCGGTCGAGGAAAGCGTCGCGCGCTATCCGGACTCGTCGAGCAGTGCATTGCGCAACGCGATCGGCGCGACGCTCGACGTCGAGCCCGCGCGCATACTGTTCGGCAATGGATCAGAAGATCTGCTGGCGGTGGCGGCGCAGACGTTTCTCTCGCCCGGCGATGAAGTCGTCACTGTCACGCCCTCGTTTGGCTTGCATGTGATCTATCCGCAACTCGCGGGCGCGCGCGTGCGCGCCGTGCCGATGCGCAAGCTGCGCTTCGATGTCGATGCGCTTTGCGAAGCGCTCACGCCGCGCACGCGCATGCTGCTCGTGAGCAATCCGTCGAACCCTGTGGGCGCGGCGCTTTCGGGCGACGAATTCGCGCGACTGCTCTCGGCGGTCGCGCCGGGCACGCTGATCGTCTGGGACGAGGCGTATTTCGAGTACGCGCGCGTCGATCCGTCCTACGCGGCAAGTTTGCCGGCCCTTGAGCACTCGCATTCGCCGTGGCTCGTGCTGCGCACGTTCTCGAAGGCCTACGGGCTGGCGGGTTTGCGCATCGGTTACGCCGTCGCGTCAGATGCGCGTCTCGCCGATCTCATGAACCGCGTGCGCACGCCGTTCAACATCAACCGTCTGGCGCAGTGCGCAGCGCTCGCGGCATGGTCGGACACGGCGTATGTCGCCGACGTCGTGCAGCACACGATCCGCGAGCGCGAACGCATGCGCGACGCGCTCACGGCGATGGGCTACGCCTGCGCGCCGTCGCTCGCCAACTTCCTGTTCTTCGACGCGCGCGAAGACGCGGACGCGCTTGCCCAACGCCTGATGCGCGCGGGCGTGATCGTGAAACCGTGGCGCGAGCCGGACTTCACGCGATGCGTGCGTGTCTCGACAGGCAGCCGCGACGACAACGATTTCTTCATCGAAACGCTCGGGCGCGTGCGCTCGGCGCGGCACTGAGGAGGCGGCGCGATGTCGGGGACCCCGCATGCGAAGCCGGCCGAGCGGGCGCACCAGACCCTCGAAACCGCCGATATCGGTGCTGAGACGGACGCGCCGCTCGCCCGCTACGCGCAGGTGAAGACTTACATCCGCGGCAAGATCGAGGCGGGCACGTGGCGGCCGGGCGATCGCGTCCCTTCGGAACTAAGCCTTGTCGACTCGCTCGGCGTGTCGCGCATGACCATCAACCGCGCGCTGCGCGAACTGACGGCCGAGGGCTGGATCACACGGCTGTCGGGCGTCGGCACGTTCGTCGCCGAGGCCAAGCCGCAGTCCACACTGCTGATGATCGCCCACATCGGCGACGAAATCCGTGCGCGCGGCCACGAGTACACTTCCGAGACGATTCTCGTGCAGCGCGAGAGCGCGCCCGCCGCCGTGGCGAACGCACTGAGCCTGCCGCCGAGTTCGTCGGTGTTTCACCTGATCTGCGTGCATCGTGAGAACGGCGTGCCGGTGCGTCTTGAAGACCGCTATGTGAATCCTGCCGTCGCGCCTGAGTTTCTCGAGCAGGACTTCACGATCCTGCGCCCCTCCGAATACCTCGCGGCGACGGTGCCGGCCCATGAGATCGAACACGTCGTCGATGCATGCCTGCCCACGCGTTCCGAAGCCGAATTGCTTGAAATGGCACCCGACGAGCCGTGTCTCACGCTCGTGCGCCGCACATGGTCGGGCGATGCCGCCGTCACGTTCGTACGCTTCGTCCATCCCGGTTCGCGTTATCGGCTGGGATGCCGCTTCAAGCCCGACGACTCGCGTTACCAGAGCTAATTAGCTGCGACCCCATAACGCTTGCCGGTTCCTCGCGTCATGGGGCACCGCGCTTCTCAGCCAGCACTGCGCTGAGAATGACCCGTTTCCCAAGTTCTCTTTCGCCTTGTGTCGCTGCTAGGTAGCGCCCTCCCGCGAATCGCAGCTAGTACATGTTGTCGCGACGCAATTTTTGCGTGCAGTTGCTGTGAGCACGAACACGCGCGTTTTAGGCACCACGTCGCCGCTTGCCGCTTAAATAGCTTCGGAGAACGGTTGCTCACACAAGCCAGGCAGGGTTTGTGAACACGTGGCACTGGCTCATCGACGGATGCGCGTGATAACCGGCAGGGTTGTGGTGCTGATAGCTAAACGCGGTTGCTTCCTTCGACCTCTTTCTTTTTAACGTCCTGCTTCGGGTACGAGGCGAACATTGGACGGTCAGTCGGCAAGAAGGGACGAAACTCGAAAGCTACCCCTTTTTCGAGAGCTTTCGCTTGCTCGCATGTGCCTGCACCTCGATACAGTGGGATCTGACCTGTCGAGCCTGGAGCGCCTATCAGCCACGGCAAGCCGAAGAGCCTTGTGCTCGCAGGCGCGAAGCCCGCCCTTGGAGTGCAACATCGGCCTTCAGGGTCCCGACCCACAAATCCATGCTATGGCAAATCTCTGCCCCTTCGATTCGGGCGTTGTCTTTGCTGCGGCGGGCAAGGCAACTTTGATGCAAGAGAAGAACCCCAACGATGGAATGACCACATGACGACTTCATTGGAAATAAAGATAACTATCAACGAGTTTGTCACGCCAGACTTGTTTCGCGCCGTGTCTGCCGTCTCGAATCCAAGGCAACGAGCGGCGCTACTTAAGCGCCTCGCCGAGGACGCGCTGCGCAACAGCGGTCCGATCAGTCAGATAGCGCCGACTGCGACCTCCGGTGCGGCAGGCACCAATGTCGCCCCGCGGGTGATTCAATCCGGAGCTGAGACAAGTTCATCGTCGATTAACCCTTCGTGCCTCTTCTCCGAGACAGGCGTTTCCGACGAAGACCAAAGGCAGTTCGAATGCACGTCCGACGTGGCAGGAGCCCGCTCACAGCGTGATACCGTCGCGTCTTTGGTAGCAATCGTCCCTGACTTCAAGGCAAGCGCGATAAGTTCGACAAAAGAACCGACGATGCCTGGGCAACCTGTCGAATTTGAGACGCCCTATGCGGGCACTATCGCTCAATCGAGCGACAGGCGTGGCTTTCTCACCCAGGCGTTGGTAACGGCGGCGTTCGCTTTTGAGAGAAGCGCATACTGGCTCCGTTGCGCCGTCATCGGCCGAGAAACAAGGGCGAAGAAGATAAGTGGTAAATGATGGAGCAGCCTTGCACTGCCCGCTGCTCCTTACTGCGACCGATCCGACTCATGCATGATTCCGTTCTTCGTTAGCGTCCGCATCTGGCGAACCCAACTGAGTAGGGTCTTGATTCCCTCCCTTTCAAAGTCACGCATATCGATGAAGGCGGCCGGCGCTGCTTTGATCCAGAGGGCAAGCGCCGGTTGGTCGAGGCATGCCAAAGACCGGTAACGTCGGTGTCCGGGCTGGCCCTCAAGGCTGGCGTGAACGCCAACCAGTTGCGAAAATGGGTTCAGCGCGAGCGCCGACTAGAGTGCCACTGCGCGCAGAGGCCTCTTGACGTCCGGGTGCCGGCGTTCGTGCCGGTCGTAGAGTTCGCACCTTCCGTGGCAGCGAGGTCCGAAGCCTTGCCAGCCTCCACGCGACGTGAAGCAATGCGGCCCTCGCACCGCCCGCCGTTGCCCTCACGCCTGGTGGCGCAGTTGCCCAACGGAGTGAGTCTTGAACTCGAATGTGGCCAACCAGATACGGCGCTGCTCACGGGGATGATCGACGCGTTGAGGAGTCGCTGATGCCGCGCTTCGCCGATGACCTGAGGGTCTGTCTCTACCGCGAGCCCATCGACTTCGGTTGTGGCATTAATACCCTTGCCGCCCCGGTCGTGGGCTCGATGCAGATGGACCCGCTCGCCCACGCCGTGTAAGGGTACGGGCGAACTTGCGCCGAAGGCGCAGCACGAGGAGGCGAAGCGTCAGGTGGTCGAAGCGGCCGGTCATAGCTGACCCTCGCTTGCAAACGCGTATCTATCGACGCATAGGGTGCCGCAAAAAGCGCCCGACATCACCCTCGATCAGGTGCGTGATGCCATCGCTAAGTTCAACGGCAACAAAAAAGCTGCCGCAAACTTCCTTCGGTTCTCGAGGCAAAGCGTATATCGAATCCTCGAGCGGAGCCGTGAAATGTGACAATTTGCAGAAAGTCCCCACTTGTCACACGTTAAAATTTTGGGATTCTCGTTTAGCCTCAAAGAGCTAGAGGAGCGGGGCCCGCGCAAAGCGCCATATCAGTGATATGGCCCGTGGGTTCAGTCCCGCGCTTTGGGTCAATTCAAGAGCCAATGCAGCGACCGGCTTGTTAGCGTGATAGGTGAGAATGGCGGCCAAGGCAAGCGCCACAGTGATCTGCGGTGCGAGCTTTGCGCGCAGGCGGTAAGCGGCGCGAAGGTAGTCGATGGCGACATGCGTTTCCTGTGGTTGTGGTTGCTGCTGGCGCCAACTGGCCAGCACCTAACCCGTATGGACGCATGAGCCCGAAGTCGAGTTACCAGCGATTGCGGTCCGGCAGATCGTCAACCGCGAGGTTCACGCTGTTCTCGAAACTGCCCTCGTCACCGCCGGTCGCAGCGATGCGCGGAAACTGGATCGTGGCGATTCCGTCGATGTAGACGCGTTTAGGAAGTTGCTGGAGCTTCCGGTATCTCGCTGCATTGTTGAGCACGGTGTCGACAGGCCAGAATCGCTCAAGGTGATCTTGCTGTCGACTATCTTCGCAGCCAGCATGGCGGAAACTGGGCCGCGCTTCTCCCAGACGCCTTCCGCCCGTGCCAAGAGGTTGATAAGGAACGGCGCATCGCGACCGGCACGCGGCCCTAGCGAAGGCGGGCGCGATCTGGAACGCTCGGGCGCGGCGCCCCCCTGCCAAGCACATTCGTACCACGGACGCAAGGCGTGGGTGCCGGGCGCTTAAGCTTTAGAACATACAAGGACCGGTCCTTGCGTGGGATGGTCTGGATCGCGGACACATGGCCCACGAGCGCGACAGGAAAGGAAACCGATGTTTGGCCGATCCAGCGATAGGCTGCAAGAAATCGCTCTTTCTCATAATAGAAGTCGTTCCAAGATTCCGGCATCCCATTGAATACCAACTTAAGACGGTCCATCACCACGCTGTCCCCTCCACATATGGCGCGAAGCGAAATAACTCTCTTTGCAGTGTTCAGGTATGCAGATAGAAAACTTCGCGGATCATGTGAAAAATGCTGGACGGTTTCATGCGTTGAGTCGATCGCTTGCCCGAGCGTTGCGCGCGCGCGGAGAGCAGTCAAATCGTGCATATCATTGAAGGCAAGGAGACGGAAGGAATAGCGTTCCCGCTCTAGCGCCTGCAAGAGGCCGAGCGACCGACGTGCAATCACTTGAACGTCATCGCAGACATCGAAGACGTACGCTTTTTCGTGTGTGCCTTTCGGAAGCAGGCGGAAGTACCCTTTCACCCGGTGCACCTTACCTCCGTGCTCGCGCGCGTGTGTGGCGGCACGTAAGAGACAGCAGCGCCGCAATGCTTACATTTCAACGCTTTCGTTTCAGCAAGAGAGGCGATTTCGTCCGCGACGATTTCTCGCCCCTCGATTGTTACTGCGGAAGCCATTTTTCGGCCATTACTTTTCTCCTGCGCGCTCGGGTGGCGCCGTTTAATATGAGTGGAATTTGATACTTGATTGCCGCGGCTGTTCGTTTGTTAAGCTAACTAAATAGCTGACTGTCCGGCGAGGGGGCGCTGACTTGCGTACTGAAATATTTCAGATATTCCGTTCTTCAGTTCACCGATTAATGTGATTGGAAACCCATCCTAAAAGCGACTCGTGCTGTACCAACTGACTTGGGTGACTCGGAACGCGCGGTTAGTTTGCCTGGTCGTAACGCACCTTCGAACGTGGGTCCGGGCCGTGCAGTGTCCCAGGGATGGTATCGCGTCGCACGATTGAGGCAAGCCGCGCCTTACTGCGCGGCTTGCACTTAACGAAAAATCGCAGGCGCGCTTACAGCACGCCTGGTTATCACTCCGCCTATTCCGGTAAGTCGCGAACCCGACAACCTTAATGGTGAACTACCCCGTTAGCGATCCGGCCTATGCACGTCCGAAAAGCAAATGTGCCCAACCACAAACAGCGTCAGCGATGTGAAGCAAAGCAAGACTGTTTCAATGATTGCGCGCAAGTCCCAGGTCTTCGTCGCATAGACCAAATACCCTGCACCGACAAGCGCCCAGGCGCTCAGCAAGTGTGCGAATTGACCATTAAGCCGCCGCTGAGACTCAGTCGCCGCCTCAAAGAGTCGCAGCCTGGACAACCAGCGCTCGCCGTAACTACGTCTCGCGCCTACGACATAGTCACCGTTCTGCTTGCGTTCAACTCGGTAGCTGACCCCATCTACCTTAACGCTCATACTGATCTGTCGCTCCGACTTCTCTAGGATGTCGAGCAACGCACTCAGACGCGGCGAGAGGGTGAGACGAGATGACTTCTGCACCACGACATGATCGGTCAGATCCAGACCGCCTGCATAACGGACTTCCAATATAGCGACTTTCATAAAACCTCCTTGGGTTGAAAAGTGTTTGCCTCCAGCGCTATGCCGAAAGCGGACGACAACGGTTAGAAACAACGATGGCGGCGGTATGCGCGTCGCGATCAGCTAAGCCCATCGGCCCGCAAGCGCAGAGACGATGGAAATAAAGTGGAGGTGGAGCGGCACGGGAATCGTCGCCGTCGATAAACGTCCGGTCCGGCTAATCGGCATCAAGAACGCGACCGACAATGGTGGCGACACGTCGGACGCGCTCGCGAGGGCAAGCGTGTTCTTAATTCCGCCGGAATAGAGAGATGAAGATCTGGTGACGGGCGAGCAGAAGCCGCTCGCCTGACATGTCGATGCGTTAAACGCGGTGGATGGATTCAATATAGGCCGACAGCCGTTCTCCGTGAGGCCGAAAGCTTCGAAAAAACGCAGTCTTTCCGGTTTTGCTTGGACCCGCGCCGAGTTCTATCCGGAACGGGGGTATGGATCGCTCTTGTGTCGGCGCGTTGCCCGTGTTGAATCGACGTGCGCCTGCCCTACCCTTGGCCTTGTTTCGCTATCTCGCTTTCGTTGTATGTCCGCTCCGATTTCGTCGCGTTACCGGCTTGTTCTGAAACGACGGGTTAGCACCGCCCGGGGATCGATAGCGTGACTGGTTTCGCCGGCATGACCGCATGTTCGACCTATCTGGCTATCAAGTCGCGCAGCGTCCAGATAACGTGCATGCGTTGCGCGAAAATTGACCAATCTCGTGCGCAAAAAGTAGTGTAAATCCGACAATGCTAGAACGCCGTCCGGTGCCGTCGGATGAATGCGACAGTCCGCCTCCGCGAATATGGCGACGCTCTCGACCGGACAATCGTGCTGAGAGAGCACTGACCGTAGATGGCGCACCGCCGGCTTTGCGCGCCGTAAAGGCGACGTGTTCACCGTGACGCCGCCCAAATCATCGATCACGCGCAGTTCATCTTCGTTGGTCCCGGGCCTGACCTCGCCCCGCCAATCGTAGTAGTTGACGACAAAAACACCGAAAGGCGTAACAGCAAGGCAATCGACCAATGTCGTCGCGTTTGCAGTGCCCGGCGCATGTTCGAGAGTTACGTCTTCACGAAAGCGCACTTGGCTCTCACACACGCGGGCGAATATGGGCGCGATTCGGCGGCGCAACCAGCGGCAGACCCGCCGACGGCGCGCGCGCAAGACCGAATCTTGCTCTTGCAGATGACTGAGGTAATCGGCGCCGCTTTGCATTCGATCGTTCAACGGATGGAATGCGGGTTCTCGTTTTTGAGCTGGATCTCTCATTTCGTTTTCTCGCGGTTGGTTCATTGCGGTCATCAATCAGTCTCCGCCGGGCGCTGCAGGTTGACTGATAGCGGCGCGTGAGTCCGATTGCTACGTGATAGATTCGGTTGAGCGGGTTCCAATGAATGAACGGTCACGCACATTCCTGGCGACATGATGCTTCTGCAATCAGGCGATTTCGCAAGGCGCCGAGACGCTTCATCTGCGCGGGGACGAGGCGCGTTTCTTTCTCTAGAAGCTCGAGCCGCCTGAGCCAGTAGAACCGGTCAAAGTAAAGCGGCATGGGCGGTGCATTCGCGCCTTGGAGGTGGCGTATCACACTCTCGAGGTGCGTCAATTCGGCGTCCGCGCACCTTGAGGGCCGCTTCAGTTCCGACGCTCCAGACTTTGCGATGGGTTGCCGCTTTATCGCACGCATGATTTGGCTCCGCGAGCGCGCGGGCGTCGCGCGCGCATCGGGTCGTGCGTGCGCGCTCGAGACCACATAAGGCGCGAAGTACGCTGCTTAGGAGCGACGCTTCGCGCTCGTTGTGCGGGTGGCGGATGACACAGACGCTTCGTTGTCGGCATAGCGACGGAGAACTGGTTTGAACAAAACCAGCATGCCTGCGACAACAGGAAGTCAAGGCGCGGCCGTGACCTGCAGGAAAACGCAGAAAGAAAGGGGTGCACCTCGACATGCGGGTGAAGTCATTACGTCTGCACGCTCGTTCAGCTAGCGACAACGACACGGAAGAATGCGTGAGCCGCCTCGACAACTCGTTTGGAGATTCCTGTAGCTCGTCAAGCGACAGAAAACCGCGCGGTCGCCTTGAGCCCTCGACACATCGCACAACTAATGTTCCTGACGGGTTCGAACGCTTAGATGCGCTCGCGTGCTCTCTTACGGCTCACAGATCAGTGGCTCGACGCTAGCCTCACAGTCTCCGCCGATGCCGTAATTGCGTTTCAGACGCACGGAATCCGAACGGCGAAATCAGCCGCTCCCCCTATCATGGACCAAGGACCGGGGCCGTGGACGGCGCGGCACGACGCTGGTTCTTGAAGAGAGGCATAACCCTGACACTTCCCAACTTTGGTCGAGGGGGAAGAGAGGCTCTCCAGCGGGCAAAAAGGCACCTAGAAAATATCATGATATTTTCTGACAACACCGCTCAGTCGACGCAAATTATTGATTTAAGAAGGAAAGAATTTCTGAACAAGGGTGTAACAAAATCCCAGAATTCGAAATATTGTTACACTGGTTCGTCGAGTTGGCAGCTCGCCTGCCGACAGGCTGGTTGCTTATTACGCGGTGTACGCATCGTCCCAGCGAAAAGCGATCCGTTTTCGTGTCTCTTTCGCCGGCTCGACCATTATCATGATATTTCCTACGGTGCACTCGTGAATCGGCGCACGGTGAAGGGAACCGTCCAAAGCGTCAGGCCGTGACCAAACACTCTCGTGTGACAATTTCTCCCGATGCCGGTTTTTGTCACACACCTCCTCGCCATAATAATTCCTTTTGAATCAGGCACATGGTCGATGCGCTAAGCGTGCGCAGGCTATATCATGATATCGCCTCGCCCCTGCCGTCCACTTTGCAAGTCAGGACGCCAAAATCAGTAATGGCCTAAGCGCGGGAAGCAAGAAGCTGCTCGAGTTCCTTCAGCGCTCCGAAGCCCACGGCGCGCGTGTAATCGCGTCGCGAAAGCGAATACTCTCTCATTTCCCCGTGCCCCGCGGCGTTGTCGCAAACGGCACTTTGGTGAGTGACACTCCGCAAATCCAGCGTCCTCGCACCGGAGGATTTGGTGAACACGCGCGCGATCATCAGAGGGCAGAATGCGCCGATGCGCCGTGACTCTCTCGCTGCGTTGGCGACTTCAGCAGCTGCTTGTTCAGCGATCTGCGATCGCCAACCTGAACTGTGAACGAAAAATCTCATGCGTTCACCGGCGCATGCGCCAGCGCGAAGCCCCGTACCTCGCCGAGCAGCGGTGACAGACGAAGCCGTAGACCACGTGGGACGCTCTCCGGAGAGCGTCCCACCGCGTCGACGCGAGGATCTAAATTATTGAATCTACTAAAAAAAAGCGCTGTTACAAAATGAGCCGAATATTCACACCCCCCTTATTCGGCTCACTTTTTACATTATGAAACCGTGAGTTTCGCCGTTTCTCTTACAGAAACCGAATTTTTGATTCCGCGACGCGTCTTCCGGCGCGGCTACGACGCCACGCACGAGAACGCACAATGAACGGTCCTTGCGGTCATCGCCCGAAAATTGCTCAGGCCAGAACTCTTCGGGCCTCTGCCACGCCTCGCCCGAAATGGCCGCCGCCGGGCGGTAACGCGCACGCGGTGACATTGGCTAAAAAGAGGCCATCGCTTTGCGACGTGGAAGTTAGCCCGCAAGATCGCCAAGCAACGCGCGCCGGATCATCGAGGCACACACCGCGACATTCGCTAGGCGTGTAATCACCGAGGCACGCTTGCGCGGGGCGTGCACTACGGCGAAGCCTGCCGTTGCAACGGATTGAGTACTCCACACTGAAACACCTACGTTCGACTGGCGCATGCGTTAGCGCGAAGCCTCGTACCTCGCTAAGCAGCGGTGCCAGACGATGCCATAGGCCACGAGGGACGCTATCCGGAGAATGTCCCGTCGCCTTGACGTGAGGATCTAAATCATTGAAATTGCATCAAAAAAGCCTTGTTACAAAACGTGCCGAATATGCACATCCCCCTTATTCGGCACGCTTTTCGTATTGTGAAATCGCCGATATCACTGTTTCGTTTCCGGAAATCAAACTTCGACGCCGAAATGTGTCTTCCGGCGCGGTTAATGGCGCCCCGCACGAGGAGGCAACGACCGGAACTCCTCGTTCTGCGATAAGCGTTACGCAGATTGCGCTCATCGCCCGAGTCGCTTGGATCAGGGTTGATTCGGATGCTCCGCCACTGCCTAGACGAGATGGCCGCCGCAGGGCGGAAGACGCACGCCGCGGTGGCACTTGGCGAAGTAGAGGCCATCGGTTTGCGAGATGGAGGTTAGCCCGGTAGATCGCCGAGCAACGACAACTGACGGCGCGCCGGATCGCCGACGGACCCACCGCGGTGTTCGCTAGGTGTGTAATCACCGAGGCACGCTTGCGCAGGCACAGCGTGCACGCCGGCGGATTCTGCCGTTGCAACGGATTGGATACCCCCGCACTTCGCGAGAAGGCGATAAAACGCTTGCCTCGAGATATTCAAGCTCTTCGCGGCTTCCGATTTGACGCCATTCGCGCCCTTAAGAGCTGCGATCACCTGTTCGGGCGTGATCACGGGTCGCGATAGGCGCTCGGCCGTGGCAAATGTCGAGATGTATGCCGTTGCCTTTGCGGCGAGACTATGTCCTGCGGCTTCCACTAACTGTTGCATGGCCCTCTGATGAAGCTCTGGATCGGGCCGGTGGTCGGCGCGCTTGATGGGTGCCGGCACGCCGGTGATTTGCTCGTACATTCTCTGAAGGTACGCATGGCGTAGTCCATGCACGGTTACGCCCAAGCCGCCGCGGGTGATGCCCTCCGTTTGCAGGACGTGGTAGAAATGGCGATACCACTTTTTGAGGGACCACGGCTCTGGAATCATCGACCCCGTGCGTGGGTTGGCGAGCCTTGCAGCGCGGATCAGGACTTCGTATTGCCACTCGGCATCAATCGGCACGATCCTGGGCCGCCCACCCTTCGTGCCGTCGATGACATGCAGGTGGCCTGAGACGCGCAAACACTGCAGGGGACGCAAGAGCATGCTCTCCTGCGCGCGCAGCCCAAAGGTGGCCTGCAGCTCGACTTGGATTGCGACCCAACGGTCGCGTTCGCAGAGTCGGCAGATCGTGTTATTGACGTCGACGTTGGCCGCTTCCCAAGATCTATCTTCCTGAGCCACATAGTAGCGGCGATATCCGTCGGGCCGCTTGATGTAGTCATCGACGGTTCCCACGAGCTGATGCTTTTTCATCCACGCTGCAAGCGTGCGCCAGTAGGTGAGCTTGTTCTCGACCGTACCCGGCGCTTGTTCCTTCTCGGTGACCCAAAGTTTAACCAGATAGGCGATGTGTTTTTCAGAGAGGTTCCACGGCGACTGAAGCGCAAATCCGCCCTTTCGAAGTTCGCGAAAGCCCGCGATGAGATGTCGCACGCGGTATGTCTGTGTTTTGATGGAGATTGCGTTCGAGGTCACGCGTGTCTTGCTGTGTGCTTTGGATAGGTGGTGCTGAAAGAGTTCGGTGAGTTCTTTCGTGAGCCGCTGTGGCAGCCCGGCGTTGTCCAACAGTGCCGAAAAGTTGAGTTGGATTTTCACAGCTGTCGCATGAAAAGCGACGTTCTCACCTATCAAAAGAACGTCCCGGGGTGGTTGGAATGCTGCACGCTTTGCTTTCCGGGATCTTAGAGATCAGATTTTTGATTCACCCGGCACAGGGAAGCACTGCGGCCTGATGATCCTTGCGACGGACGAATCCGACGCACGGCTACTTGACCGCAGGCATAAGCCTGTCGAGCCAAGCAATTCTTGTTGCGCATTTTGTTTTCGGCTGCGCGGGCCGACAGAAAGAGATGAAGAAATCCGCACCGAGGGTGCAAGTGATTTCCCGTCTCGAGAGCTTGCTCATCACGATCGCCTCGATGTGGGACCGCGTGAGTCGAGCTTGGCGAGAATGCCGGAGACGAAAGGAAAGATTGACGTTCGCACTGTCCGTGCGAGCTTGTTCTCAGTCGATGAGGTTTTGCGTATTGCTGGCAAGGCTAGCGTTCATGCGGTTCTTGTTGAACTCAGTTTCCGACATGACACGGCCAGTTCAATGGGCAGCGCCGCTGCCGTTCAGTGAGATTGCGCTCATCGAGCGCGAGACTTGGTACAAATGGAGTGCGATGCACTCAGGTCGATGCGTCGGTGACGCGGATAGGTAATTAGGATACTAGGCTCTTCGGCGCGCGAGGTTTGACGGAAAGCTCGCGATTTCGATACGCCTTTCGACATTCGCCTTTCAATGCCCATACAAACCAGCTCAGCAGCGCAAAGCGAATCGAAATGTTGTGCTTCATCTTATGGTCGGCGGTCTCATGCTCACCGGTTCCATCGGTGGGCCGAATTCGCGCCGACGCCGATTGGTGCGCTTCTAGCGGCGCGCAAGCGTTGCGGGAACATTCCTGTCAACGCCGGCTAAAACCCGATCGGGTGATGGCCTTGACGATCCTGATTGCGTTGGTCGAAAAAGATCAGACGTACCGCACCGGAGCAGAATCGTACTGCCGCACGATGTCATCGTGCGTAAGCAGCACGATTCCTTCCGAGATCGCCTGAGCGATTAGCATCCGGTCAAACGGATCTCTGTGAATTGGCGGAAGCTGCAGTATCTCGAGGGCGTGATGAGCCTCTATCGAGAGCTCGTTATATCCGGCGTCAAGAAGGTTCGTTCGAAAAACGCGGGCATCGAGTTGGAAATCGGGACGTCGGAGCGAGCTCTTGATGACGATCTCCCAGATACTCTGAACACTGAAATAAAGCGTGTTGTTCGGGTCTTCGATCAGACTGCGCGCTTGCCCGGACAGCGCCGGATCATCGCTCGCCGCCCAGATGAGCAGATGCGTATCGAGAAGAAGCTTCACTTCGACTTGCCCTCGAACATATCAGCAATCTCGTCTGCACCCATCGCATCGAAGTCAGCAGGCACCTTCAGCTCCCCCTTCATGAATCCAATACGTCTGCGCGGCTTCTCCGCTTCTGTGTCGATCCGGACAACCTTGACCAACGGCTTACCGGCTTTCGCGATAACGAACGGCTGTCCGCCGTTCACCGTCTCATCGATGAGCTTTGAAAGATTTGTCTTGGCTTCGTGCATGTTGAACGTACGCATTTGCACCCCAATTAAACTTAGTCCGATAGACTTAGTTTATGATGGCGGTTGCGAAATTGCAACGGTATCGCATCGCCGAACTGAGACGAGCGAGCGTCGTTTTTTAGGGACGATCCGACGGTCATCCCGGGACAATTCGCCGCTTGGGACGCGGCAGAACGCGGAAGCTAGCTACCGGAGTTCACTGCACGGTCCCTTTCGGCCGCTGTCCGCTTCAGAGAAAGGTACCACGCAGGTACGAGCAGTCTCAGATGAGCGGCGTAGGCACCCGACGTTCCTGTCGCGAACATCGCCTTGCCGTCAGCACGTTCGGGTTGTGGCGTGAGAAGTTTACGGGCGAAACGCGTTCAAAGAGTCCGCAGGCCGTGAAGGAAGACGCCGCGTTTGTTGTCATTGCTCGCCTCGAAGGTGAGCCTGCGCTGACGCCATCTTCTGCGTCAGCCGAAACGGCATCGTTATCGACGCGTGATCGAGGGACGTTATCGCGGCGGCTGTGCATCGGCTCGATATCAACAGGCTAGACGATCACGCCGCGATGCTCGCCGACTGCGCCGCGCAAATGGATTCGATCGATATCGGGCTGGTCGCGTCGGGCACGCTGCCGGATCAGGCGGTCTGCCAGGACGATCCGCCGTCGCTGTGCGCGAGTTTCATACCAATGCGCTTTTGCTGATCGCGCTGCTCACGCCGATCGCCAATCGGCTCGAAGCGCAGCGGCATGGCACGCTCGCGGTGATTTCGTCGCTGGCGGGCGATCGCGGACGGCCGTCGAATTATCTGTATGGCAGCGCGAAGGCGCATTGCAGGCGTTTCTCGAAGGAGCGGCCCCAGCAGCGGCAGGCCCGCGATCATCGGTGTGGCGACGAAGCCGGGTTTGATATCGACGACATGCACGCCCACCTTGAAAAGCCACGGGCGCAGACCCTAGCCGATCGCCAGGCCGATGCAACCGCCGACGTAGCGCATCTCGGCTGTCCCGAAGATGTGGTTGGAGCCGAATTCCACGCCCCAGAAGATCGCGGTCGTGACGAGGCCCATCGTCACGTAGAGCGTGAATATGGTCGCGTCGTGGCGCGCATTCTCCGCCTTGAAGCGGAAGACTTATTTCTTGTCGAGCACGTATTTCACGACGAGGCCGACGCCGGTGCAGATGAATACCGATAGCAGGATGTGGCACGGGCCCGTGTAGAGGCGCGTGGCGAGCTCCTGCGCGCCGATGTTGGCGGCAGTGGCGATGGCGGCGAATAAGGTGTAGAGGAGGCCGAGTTGCATATGTCCGGGATCGGATGAGTGATCGAAAGCTTTATAATTGCACGCATCCAGAGCGCGAGCGGCGCTAACTTGCACTAACTAGCGCGATAGTGGAACCGGTCGCGCCTAATGCGTATCGATACACGTTCCTGATATACCTGAAGGCATTCGCGAGAATTCCGCGCCAGGACCCTGCGAACTTACACCCTCAAGCAGCAGCAACAACCGGTAACGATTATTTTGAATATCTTGATGTCGGCGTTCACGAGCCGCTGCTTGATGAACTTGCTGCCGATCGCCAGCAAGATCCGGACGGAGGGTGGCACGTGCATTTCCTCCTGTTCCCCCGTCTTTCGGACCCGGATCACACCGGCCTCTATGACAGCGATATCCAGTCGCATGCCTTGTTGACGGCGCCCATCAATTCGACTTTCGAATTATGCGAGACGACGGAAGCCGATTGCATCGCCGCCATTCAGCGCTGCGTCGGGCAGAAGCATTATGACGGCGTCCTCATGACGACCTGTCATCTCTGGCCGGAGTTGAAACTGCGCAAATGGGTGCAAGCGGTGTCGCCGAAAACGCGGTTTGTCGGGCTTCAGCATGGGTTCGTGCAGTTGTGGTCGCATTACGAAGCGCGGTTCGAGTCGTACGACTATCTGGGCGTTTTCGGAGAAGCCTTCACGACTCGTCTCTCTCCCGAGTTCCAGGACCGGGCGGTGGCGCTTTCGCTTCCCATCCTCGATTCCTACAGCGCCGAGGCGCGGCCCGAGGAAGAAAGCATACTGTTCGCGCTGCAAAGAGACATTCCCCCCGATGAACTCCGGCAACTGTTCCAGGACATCGAAGCATCGTCCGGCAAGAAGATCATTCTGCGCGTTCACCCGGAACACGTCTCGCACTATGATGTGCTTCGGCCGATCTTCGAGTTCTCGGATCCTGCCGAGCCGCTTTCCCGCGCGCTCGAGCGCACTTCGGCGGTGATCACGTCAGGCAGCACGCTTGCGCTTGCGTCGCTTTCGATGAATCGACCCACGGCGATCTTGCGTCACCTGGGCGGTGAAGAGTATGAACCGTTTGGCATAGTCGCCGACGGGATGACGGCTTACTCGATATTGCAGATTCTGATCGATATCGGGAACCCGTTCGGGGTCCGGCTCGACGGCATACTGGAACCTTACACGGGCCGTCCGGGACGACGCGTCGATGATGCCTATGAGACGCTGCAAGCGCTGCTCGTGCCGCCGAAGCGCGATGCAACGGGCGCAGCGAACATGTTCAGCGGCTGGCTTCGACGCATCCTTGGCGGGGCCTGACGCCTGAGGGCGCCCGCGCTCACAGGACTTCCCCACAACCCACGGGCGGCAGGCTCACGCCTGCCGGTCGCGACGCCCGGTTGCCGTATGATTTCGGATCTTTCGAGTTCCCCCTTCCGCGCTTATGCACCCTGCCATCAAGGACCGCCCCCTTCCGACATCGACTATCCGGTCACCGGGCGTCTGGCCTTGTCTCGTGCTTTTGCTACTGGCGCCCATTCTCGTCAAGGCGCCCTTGCTCATCGGAGCGCTGATTGCGGATCCCGCACTGCTCTACGCCGGCCTGCACAGCCACTTGCATGCGGGTCCACTGACGGGCTATCCGCCGTACCCGACTATCGATCCGAATATCGCCTTCACCAGCCACGCGCTCGGACGGCGGGCCGCGCTCAATCTTTTCGACGGGCAATCGCTGTGGTGGAATCACTTCGAAGGTGTCGGCGTGCCGCTCGCCGGGGAGGTGCAGTCCGCAGCGCTGTTTCCATTGACCTGGCTGCTCATCCTTCGCGACGGACAGTCGTATATGCACATCGCGCTGCAGGTCATCGCCGGCTGGTCGACATGGGCGCTGCTGCGTCGCATCGGATGCACACCGCTTGCCGCGACGGCCGCCGCGCTTGTCTTCGAATTCAACGGCACCTTCGCCTGGCTCGCCAACGCGGTCGTCAATCCGATCCCGTTCCTGCCGCTCACCTTGCTGGGTATCGAGGTCTTGTGGGATCGTGTGGCGACCCGGCGCAAAGGCGGGGCGGCGTGGCTGATCATCGGACTGGCAGCGTCGCTGTATGCCGGGTTTCCTGAGGTTGCGTATCTGGACGGCCTGCTCGTCCTGGTCTGGGCGCTGGTCCGCGCGGCGTCGCTGCCGCGCGATCTTCGCCTCGCCTTCTGGGTGCGTATCTGCGTCGGCGGCCTGGCGGCCCTTGCTCTGGCGGCGCCCGCACTGGTTCCCTTCTTCGACTTTCTTCCGCTCGCGAATACCGGCGGCCACGGAGACGGTTTCGCATCCGCGCACCTCAGCCCGAGCTATGCGCTGGCACTGCTCTCCCCTTATGCGTTCGGCAGCATTTTTCAGCAAGCGCCGTTCGCGGACTTCTGGGGCTCCGTCGGCGGCTACGCGGGTTACGTCCTAATGGCGCTCGCGCTGTGCGGTATTCGAGGGCCGACGCATCGCGGCTTGAGTCTCGCGCTCGCGCTCTGGACGGCGGTATGCCTGGCGCTGACCTACGGAATGCCGGGCGTGAGCGTGCTGCTGCATATCGTTCCCGGCCTCAAGCTCGCGGCTTTCTACCGCTATCTGCCGCCTTCGTGGGAATTCAGCATGTGCACGCTGGCTGCGTTCGCGCTGACCGATCTCGCAACGGCCCCGAGCGCGCGCCGGCTCAGGGTCATGACCGTGCTCGTCGGGCTGGCTTGCGCTCTCGGCGCCTGGACGATGGCTCACGCGGGCTTGCATCCCGTCGGCCGCATCCCCCATATCGCCTGGATCGTGACCGCGGCGTTTGCAGCGGCGCTGTTTGCAATCACATGGCAATGGAGGCCGGTGGCTTCGCGCACACGCGTGCTGGCAGGTCTGCTCGCGTTTGAAACCGTGTTGTACTTTCTGATACCGGTCCTGAGTTATCCGTCTCGCGGCACGATCGAACTCGGCGGCGTCCACTACCTTCAACAGAATCTCGGCTTTCAGCGGTTCGCCACGCTCGGGCCGGTGCAACCGAACTACGGGTCGTACTTCGGCATCGCATCGGTCAACCATAATGATTTGCCGATTCCGAAGGCATGGACCAACTATGTCGCGGCCCATCTGGACGGCAACGCCCCGCCCATTCTCTTTACCGGTGTTTCGCGCGACGATCCGGGCGGTCCGAGTGCAGCCGACAGCCTAGTAGCGAGCCTCGAAGCCTACCGTCGAATCGGCACACGCTATGTGCTCGCGCCGAAGGATTTCGAGGGAACGCCAGGCTCCGCCGGGTTCATGCAACGTACTCGTGATCCCGATACCAAACTCGCCCAGGTCTTTGCAGATGACCGCATGCGAATCTTCGAGATTACCGATCCCGCGCCGTATTTCTCCGCCGCCGGCTGTACCTTGTCGATCAAGGATCGCGACACGCTCGACGCACGCTGCGACAAGCCCTCGACGCTCGTCCGTCTCGAGCTTGCGATGAAAGGCTGGAGCGCTCGCGTGAACGGCGAGTCACGAAGGATCGAGACGACCGGAGAGATCTTCCAGAGCGTCGCACTGCCGCAGGGCGAATCGACGGTTCGTTTCGTGTTCACTCCGCCATTCATCAACTGGGCGTGGCTTGCGTTCACTCTCGGTTTGCTGGTGCTTGCGGGTGATTTGCTTCGTGGACGTTCGAGATCCGCTGGAAACCGCGCCGCGAGTGGCGAGGGCGCGACGCGGGGCATGCGTTAACATTACGCAACATTCACTTTCCTTCGCACGCCAGCGCGTGCCCGGATTCAGTACGTGACTTCATTCATGGCCGAAATATTGCAGCTACGCATTGCCGTCGTCGTACCGTGCTACAACGAGGCAGCAACGATCGCGCACGTCGTCCGCGATTTCCGGTTTCATCTGCCGTCGGCCGAAATCTACGCGTTCAACAATAATTCCACCGACGACACGGGCGCGGCCGCGCGCGCCGCCGGCGCTCAGGTGATAGACGTGCCCTTGCAAGGCAAGGGCAACGTGGTGCGACGCATGTTCGCGGACGTGGAAGCCGATGTCTACGTGATGGTGGACGGCGACGCGACCTACGATGCCGCCGCCGCGCCGGAGCTGGTCGGAGCGCTCGTCGAAAACCGCCTCGACATGGTCGTGGGCTCGCGTCTGAGTGACGAAGAAACGGCATATCGGCTCGGACACCGCTTCGGCAACATCTTGCTCACACAGTGCGCCGCAACGATTTTCGGCCGGACCTTCAAGGACATGTTGTCGGGCTATCGCGTCTTTTCGCGGCGCTACGCGAAAACCTTCCCTGCTCACTCAGCCGGTTTCGAGATCGAGACCGAACTCGCCGTCCATGCGCTCAGCATGCGAATGCCGGTGGTCGAAATCGAAACGGATTACAAGGCTCGTCCGGAAGGCTCCGAAAGCAAACTGAATACATATCGCGACGGATTCCGGATCCTGCTCACCATTCTCAAGCTGTTCAAGGCGGAGAAACCCTTCGCCTTTTTTTCCGTGGGCTTTACGGTTTGCGTCGTGCTGTCGGTGCTGTTTGCGATTCCTGTCTTCGAGACCTATGTCGAGACCGGACTGGTTCCAAGGATTCCGACCGTGATCCTCAGCAGCGGCTTAATGCTGACCGGCGCGATTCTTCTCATCAACGGACTGGTGCTCGATACCGTCACGCGAGGGCGCAACGAACTCAAGCGCCTCGCTTACCTCGCCATTCCGGTCACGAAAGCGCGAGGGCGCGTTGAGTAACGTGCAACGCGAGTTCCTGCGTTTCGACTTTGCCGGCGTCGTCGGCTTCGTCGTCGATGCCGGTGTGCTGTACGCCGCGCTTTCCCTCGGATGCGGACCTTATCTGGGGCGCGTGATCTCTTTTCTCTGCGCCGCTTTTGTGACCTGGCAGATCAATCGCCGTATTACCTTTGCCCGGAGGGCTACGATTTCGCCATGGCGGGAATGGTGGGAGTAGCTCTTTGCGATGTCGTTCGGAGGCGCATGCAATTACGCCATCCTATGCGCTGGCCATCTCGATCCTGCCCCCCTCGCCCGGCGCGCCGGCGCTCGCGGTAGCCGCGGGTTCCACCGCGGGGATGTTCGTCAATTTCCTCTCGACGAAGCTCTGGGTGTTCCGTCACGCGCGGTCGAAGTCCCGTTAGTGACAGCACGTTGCGCAGGCGCCGTCTGAATCCGTTTCCCGAAGGTTCGGGTCAGACCGATGGGTTAGAATGCGGCACATAATCCGCTAGACGCCCGTCACAGCCTGTCCGTCATGGCCTGCAGCGGTGCTCAGCACCTTTCTCGAGAAATCCAGCAAGATGGGCATTACACCGAACCGCGAAGGCATTCTCGTCTTCATTCCCGCATATAACTGCGCGCGTCAGATTGGCCGCACGCTCCTGCAACTCAAGGGATGCGAGGCGCTTTTCCGTGAAGTGATCGTCGTCGATAATCGAAGCACCGACGACACGGTCAAATCCGCGATTTCTGCCGCGGCGCAACTGGACTTGCCGGTTCGCGTCATGCAGAACTGGGATAACCTCGGTCTGGGCGGCTCGCACAAGAGCGCGTTCGCCTATGCCGCGCGTGAGGGATTCGATTTTCTAGTGGTCCTTCACGGCGACGATCAGGGCAGCATACGCGATTTGCTGCCTCATATCGAGCGAGGCGAACATCGCACGGTCGACTGCCTCCTCGGCGCCCGCTTCATGCCCGGCTCGCGGCTCGAAGGCTATTCCGCGTTCCGTACGTTCGGCAACGAGGTATTCAATCTGCTGTTTTCGGCGGCCAGCGGCAAGCGCCTCTATGACCTGGGCTCGGGTCTCAATATGTATCGCGTCGATGCCGTCAGGAATCTGCGTTATCAGGGTTTCGCGGACGACCTTACGTTCAACTACTTCATGATCCTGGCGACAGTCTGGCGCCGGTGGAAGATCCGCTTCTTTCCAATCAGCTGGCGCGAGGACGATCAGGTGTCCAATGTCAAACTGACACGCCAGTCGCTCCAGGTTCTGAAACTGCTGACGACGTTCGTGTTCCGGCGTCGTGATTTCCTCGACGGGCAGCACACCATCCGCTCTCCCGACGACTACCGGTTCGATACCGTGTACGACAGCACGCTCTCGACTCAGCCATCGGGGCAGCCTGATGTCCCTCGTTAGTCGAAAGCGCCTGTTGTTTTGGGGCTTCGGTGTATCAGCGGTCCTGTTCGTCGGCTCGCTCGCGCTCTGGCTCCCGCTCGGCTGGTCCCGCACGGGCTTCCCTCCAGCCAGCGACCTGATCTGGCCGATCGTCCTGTATGCGATGGCGCACGGCGCCCGCATGCTGCGACTCGGCCTGCTTCTTGGCAGCATTCGGTTGCGCAAGCTGCTGGGGCTTTACCTCTATACGGCCGCCTGCTCGGCAGTGATTCCGTTCAAGCTCGGCGAACTGGTGCGCGTCAATGAGTTTGCCTGGCAGCAGTCGGGAAGCATCGCGCGAGGTGTCGTGATCGTCTGGGTCGAGCGCGTATTCGACATGGTCGCGCTCGGCGCCATGATCCTCGTCATCCTGACACGCACCGACGTGGAAGTGGCACCGATCGCCCCCGTTCTCTGGCTGAGCACGGCATTCGTGCTGGCCACGCTGTGCTTCTTCTTCGTGTTGCCGGAACAACTGGCCACGTTGAATCTGCATGTGATCCGAACCTATCGCGACGAAAAGGCCGTTCGCATTCTCAGGGTTCTCGAGACGATCAACGATCTGTCCCAACTGGCAAGGCCTCTTCTTAGCGGCCGCATGTTGACGCTCGCCTTCGTCACGCTGTTCATCTGGTGTTTCGAACTTCTCGCCCTGGGGCTGCTCACGCGGGATCTGAATAGCTGGAGTCCGCTCCTCAGGCTCGTCAGCCAGTTCGCCGACATCATCATCCATCGGCCGGCGCACGCGGCGTCGAACGACGCGCTGGTCTCTGTTTTCGATCAGTGGAAGATTCAGATTCTGTGTGTTCCCGGAATCATCGCATTGATCCTGTTTCGCAAATGGCGACGCGCCCCATCTCAGCCTGAAGGATTGACGAGGTGAAGAAGATACTGATCTACGACAACACTCAGCCGCCGCCGAGTGACGTCTGCAACCTGCTGGGTATCGAACGATTCTCGGATGTGTACTACCGCAAGCGCTCACTGGACCGCTGGATCTCCGACCTCGCCGGGCAGGCGGGTCTGACGTTCGTCGATCTGGAATCGCTGATGCATGCCGACTCACTGGCGAAACCGCCGCTTTCCGGCCCCGGCAGACAGACGATCATCTATATTCCCGCCTGGATCGCATTCGGCTGCGCGGAAAAGGAGGCGGCGCTCTTTCTCCAGAAACTCAGCCTGACGCGCAATAACCTGCGGGTGGCGAATGACACCAACCAGTTCGATCCTTATGCACCACATATGATGGTGCTCGTGGACGACCTGGCTCAGTCGTTCCTGCGGGCCGTCGCATCGGGGGAGTCGGCCGAGTCGTTCTTCCGGGAAGCTGGCGAGCAGTTGCAGCCCGTGCCCGATCACGCCAGCATGATCGACTTGCGCGACCCGCTTCGCTTCACGGATTACCTGACCAGCAATTTCGACGCGCGCTTTTTCAATTCCGTTCAGACAGTCAACGAATTCGTCCTGCTGAAGCGGTCGACCGACGCCGCCAAGTTGAAGCGCGAACACGACTTCTATCGTCTTCTGCCCGCGTCGATGCAGATGTTCTTCGTGCAGCCCTACGATTTCACGCGGGAAGCGCAAGGCGCGAGCTACAAGATGGAGCGCCTGTTCGTTCCTGACATGGCGCTGCAATGGATCCACGGCTCGCTCAACAGGGTCCATCTCGAACGCTTCCTCGATAAAGTGCTGTTCTTCGTGCGATCGCGACCGGCCAGGCCGGTGCCGCGCGACATCGCCGAACGTACGCGCGACGAAGCGTACCGGTCGAAGCTGCTCGTGCGTCTGGAGCAACTCGAAGCGCTGCCTGCCTATGCATCGATCGAGCCTTATGCACGTGCGACGTTCGGCGGGGTTCGCTCCCTGCTGGACCGGTATCTGAAGTTGCTCGACAAGTCGCAACCTGCGGAAATCGAGAAGAGCCTGTGCATCGGGCACGGCGATCTGTGCTTCTCGAACATTCTGTACAGCAAGACGACCGGCCTCATGCGTTTCATCGACGCGCGAGGCGCGGAAACCGAAGATGAGCTGTATGTCAATCCTTACTATGACATCGCCAAGCTGTCGCATTCGGTGGTCGGCAACTACGACTTCATCAACTATGGGCTCTTCCGCCTGGACATCGGCAGCGATCTGAAGGTGCGCCTGCACATCGATGCGAAGCCTCAGCCGTGGGCCACCGAGATGTTCCGGCAGAAGCTCACCGAGAGCGGCTTCGATCCGGAGCTGACGCGACTCTACGAGGCGTCGTTGTTCATCAGCATGGCTCCGCTGCACATCGACGTTCCGAAGAAGGTGATCGCTTTTCTCGTGAACGCGGCAGACATACTCAACGAACTCGAACGCAATTTCTGAGGAGGCTCAGGTGCTGGTCAAGCAAAAATGCATTGTGATGGACATCGACGGCACGTTGTGTCCCAAGAAACTTCCGGACGAATCGTATGCCGATCTGCTGCCGATACCGGAAATGATGGAGCAGCTCGCACGCTATCGCGAACAGGGCTTCTACGTGATCTTGTTCACGGCGCGCAACATGAATACCTACGACGGCAACGTCGGCCTCATCGTCGCGAACACGGGCAAGCTGTTGATGGAATGGCTCGACAGGCATCAGGTCCCCTATGACGAACTGCATCTCGGCAAGCCCTGGCCAGGACGCGGCGGTTTCTATGTCGACGACAAGGCCATTCGTCCCGACGAATTCCTCAAGCTCTCCTACAACGAGGTTCTCAAACTTGTCGGCGAAGAGCCGGGCGGAGAATGACGATGGTGAACGTGATCATCACGATGGGTGGCCTCGGCAAGCGTTTTCGGGATGCCGGCTACACCGTGCCGAAGTATCAGATCGAGGCGCATGGCAAGACGCTCTTCACATGGTCGATGCTGAGTCTCTCGAGTTTCATCGAGCAAAGGGCGCGGTTCATTTTCATCGTTCGTGAGGAAGACGGCGCGCGAGCGTTCATCGAAAGCGAAGCGGCACGGCTCGGCATTGCCGACCGTCAGGTGCTCGAGATCGGCTATCTCACCGACGGACAGGCAACGACCGCGACGCTCGCTCGCGATCTAATCACCGATCCGTCGCAACCGATGCTCGTGTACAACATCGACACGTTCGTGCATCCGTCGGCGCTGCCGGCAGATGCCACGCGCGGCGACGGTTGGGTGCCGTGCTTCCCCGGCAAGGGTGACGGCTGGAGTTTCGCCGCGGCGGAGCCGGACGGGCGCATCACGGAACTGCGAGAGAAAGTACGCATCTCGCCTCATGCAACGATCGGCCTGTACTGGTTCTCGTCGTTTTCGCTTTATAACGATGCGTACGAGCGCTACTACCGTGACGGCAGCCGCATGGAGAAGGGCGAGAAATACATCGCCCCGCTCTATAACGAGCTCATCTCCTCCGGCCGCCCCGTCTATCTGCATGAAGTGCCGGAAGGCGCCGTCTATCCGCTGGGCACGCCTGCGGAAGTCGAACGATTCCTGCAAAACGCGCCGCCCTCGCTCTGATGCGTCGTATCTGCCTCAAGCCTTCTCGCCCGAGTTCGTTACGTGACATCTGACTCCGTCCCTCTGCGCGCTGCCCGCCCGATTCTGGCTTCCGTGCTTGCAGGCTTGTGCGCCGCGCTTCTGACGGCTCTCGTCGTCGCGTTGTTTCTGCGCGCGCATGCCCTGCCTCGTGTGGCCTGGCTCACGACGCCGGTCACGCTCGCGGCGGGCGCGTCGGTGGCGCTGTTCGTGCGCCGTGGTTGGCGATCGGTACGCATAGTGGATCTGGCGGCACTCGTCGTCGGTATCGCATGCGTCGCGGCGCTCGTTCCGCCGGTCGCGCAGCACTATCCGAAAGTCAGTGTCACGGCGACGGGACAGAAGAATCCGGCATCGGCTTCGTCGGAAGTATGGGTCGGACTCGAGTCCGGTGCGCAGTCGTTCGACGGTCACTGGTCGGGCGCGGGCGATGCCTGGGAGCCGCGCGGTCAGCGCTATGTTTCCTATCGCAACCAGCCAGCGACACTCACGTGGGAAGGCGCCTGGGGCGAAGGTGCAAGACTCGAGCTGGGACGTCACTCGTGGTCCGGCATCGCGCGGGTGGACATCGGCGGGAAAGAGCAGACGCTCGATCTCTATGCGCCAGTCGCGAGCACATTGACCATCCCGCTGCCCAGACCTTCGCTCTCGTGGAAGGACAAGGCCCTGTGGGTCGGGTTCGCGGCGGCCGTCATGCTGGCTGTCTCGGTGTTCGGCCACTTCCTCAGGGCGTTGCCGGTCCTCTGGTCGGGTAGTCTCGCCATCGCATTTCTGATGTCCTGCATCACGCTCTTTGCGGTGCACGAGCGGTCCTACGCGGGCGATTTCGACGTCGTGGCATTCGATTCGAACGCACCGGTGACGACAGTAGAACTGGACGCGGGGCAAGGTTTCGCTCCCGAGTTGAATTACCCGTTGAAACCCAGCACGCCGAGCCGCTTCGAGACCGCAGCGTCGCCTGATGCCGCGTGGCGGATCGAGGCGACGGACAGCGCGATGATCGGCATTCCGTTGGCCTCGAGCGAGCCGAACGGGCCAGAGACGGCCAACGACGGTGTGCAGCCCGTTTCGGTCGGCCGCACGTCGATCTACACGCTCGAGGGCAGCAAAACTCCGACGCTCGCGGTAGTCGAACCGGACTCGCAGAAGCATGCCATCGCAATACCGCAGTCGGGATCGGACAAGATTTTCGTGCTCGTCGAGCGCGATGCAACGAGCTTGCGTGTCACCGTGAGCCGTTCGTTCGGTTCGCTGGCCATCGGCTCGGACTTCTCCGGCGATGTGACGAAAGCACGTATTCTGGCCGACAACGGCCGCGCCGCCAGCAAGCTCTTCCGCATTTCCTTCGACGCGCCATTTCAGGCGTTCGAGCTTCAGCCCGCCGGCAACGATGCCTATGCGGTCACGTCCATCCGTCGTCCCGATAGCCGCATGTTCGTGGCGATCAAACTGCTAGCCGCCGCGGAGACCTTCCTCCTCGTCATGCTGATTCCGGTTGCGGCCTGGACCTGCAGGTCGCTGGCGCAACTGGCGAAACGCGGAAGACCGGTCAGCGTCATCATCGGAACCGTTGGCATCGTCGGCTGGATGGGGGTTGCGGCGCTCATCACCTGGCCAGGCGTAGTCGGATGGGACGGCACGATGCCCTACGTCGTCTTCGACGCGGGAGCCTACGACACATGGTATGGCATCGGATATCCGCTGCTGGTCGGCGGACTTCTGTTGCTGGAAGGGCCGAAGCTCGTCACGGCAACGGGTGTCGCAGGAACGATGCTTCTGCTGCTGGTCACTCTCACGATTGGGCTCGGCGCCACGCGCCGGGGAATTCGCGCGCTGATCGTCACGCTTTGCGTCGCGTGGCTGCCGCTGACGATCATCCCGTTTGCCAGCGCCGTGCATTTGCGTGACGCGATGAACGGTCTGGTCATGGCGAGCTTCGCCGTGTGCGTGTTCGTGATGCTGATGAAGTGGAGCCGCTGGTCCGCGAGCCAGCGTTGCGTCATCGTTGCGGCGCTCGTTTGCAATGGCCTGGTTGCAGCACTGCTTCGGGTCGACAATATTCCTACGCTCGGCATCTGGTTCGCCGGTGCATGCCTGGTTCTGAGCGGCAGCCGTGCGCGTCGCCTCGCCATGGTCGCGATCGCCGCAGTGGCGTGGCTGTCGATCACCCCATTGGCCGAACGCGCGCTGTTTTCTGATCGGACCGCACTGAGCGCGGCAAAGCGCATGTACGCCACCACGGCGCTCGTGAATCCGGTGACCGGCATGCTAAAGATTGGGCAGAACCGGTTGTCGGCAAGCACTTCAGCGCAAACGCGCGAGGTACTGGATAGGCTGATCGACGTGGATTTTTCTCTGGCGCACTGGTCGCCCTACGAAATCGTCTACTGGCATCAAACCCATACGGAACGAGCGCCACCGACAGACGCGGACGTACGGGATCTTCAGAAGACGTACGTGCGGCTGGCGCTGGAAAGTCCCGTCCTGTTCATCAAGATCCGGCTGGCGACGTTCGCCTCCAATCTCGGCTTCAGCGGGTCGGTTGACGGTCTGAGGATGCCGTCCAACTCGTTTGAACTTCAGTCTTTCTATGATCAGCTGGCCGATTCGGGCGGCTCGATGAAGAAATTCCAGTGGCTTTACAGCTTCGCTCCCGAAGGCCATCACTGGATCGACAGCCTCCGGTCCCTGCGTCACTGGACGGCGATGGTCGCGACTCACATTCCGCAATTGATCGTCTGTCTCGTCGCGCTCGCATGGTTCCGGCGCTATCCGCCCTGCGCGCTGCTCGCGGCGGGAAGTGTCGCGCGCGTGTGCGTGTTCTTCCTGTTCGCGCCCGCTTCCGTGTTCCTTTACCTCTACGATCTGCAACTGATTGGTTTCTGCCTGCCATTTCTGATGGCGGGCTGGACACCCCAGCAGGAATCTCCTGCTACCCGCCATTGTGGAGATGCCTAGCATGCTCATGCGTTTCGGAGTCGTATCCGGTCTCGGATGGCTCATCGACTTCTGCCTGTTCGTCACGCTGACCGCTTTCAAGTCGCCAGTCTGGCTCGCCAATACGGCGAGCGCGACCGCCGCGGTTCTGTTCGTATTTTTTGTGTCGGTGCGGCGGATCTTCGAATACCAGGGTCACTATCTGCTCGGGAAACTGGTGCGCTACATCGTGTATCAGGCGATCGCGATTCTGACTGCTTCCGTCATCATCGACTTGCTGACTCATCATCTGGGCCTGGCACCGATCGTCTCCAAGATCATCGTCACGCCCCTGACCTTCTACTGCAACTTTCAATTCATGTCGTTCATTACGACTGGCCGGCTGAGGCTGCGCTAGACACACACGACTGAACCCGCACCTTTAGAGATAGACCGGCCCCGACCGAACGACTCGCGTTGTTTGAGCAAAGCGCCCTCTATATTTTGAGATAATCGACGCGCCCGATCGAACGACTCCCGTTGTTTGAGCAAAGCGCCCTTATATTTTGAGATAGCCGGGGCGCCCAATGGACGACTCGCAATGTTTGAGCGCAGGCGCCTCTATATTTTGAGATGGCCGAGGCGCCTGATGGAACGATTCGCATTGTTTGAGGAAAGTGCTCCTTATATTTTGAGATAACTGAGACACCCGATGGAACGACTCGCATTGTTTGAGAAAAGCGCTCCTTATAGCGCAATCGAAGCATCCATTCACATGGCGCGCTATCTCTCGGCCAGAGATGCGTGCAAGGGTCAGGATGTGCTCGACATCGCCTGCGGGGAAGGGTACGGCTCGTGGCTCATGCGCCAGTGGGGCGCTACCTCCGTGCTGGGTATCGATGTTTCCGAAGATGCGGTGCGGCGTGCGCAGGTGCGTTTCCAGGATCCCGCAGTCACTTATCGCGCGGCGCCCGCGGAAAACCTTCAGGAAATCGTGGGCGACAAGCGGTTCGGATTGATCGTCTCACTGGAAACCATCGAGCATCTGAACGATCCGAGGGCGTTCCTGCAAAATCTCAAGGCGGTTGCGGCGCCCGGCGCGACGATCATCGTCTCGGCGCCCAACGATCACTGGTACTTCAAGGACGGCGGCACGAATCCGTATCACCTGCACCGGTTCACGCGCGCGGAATTCCAGCAACTCGCCGAAGACGTGCTCGGACCGGCCACTTCGTGGCATTTGGGGACGCTTGCCGTCGGTTTCGGCATGTTCGATGAAGCCGGCGAAGCGAAGCGCGCGCGCAGCAACGACACCCAGGATCGCATGCTCGAGTACGTCGATCTCGCGCCCGGCATTTTCGTACCGATGCAGGACGATGTCGCTCCCGTGCCAGAAGAGACGTCCTACTACGTCGGCGTGTGGGGGCCGGCGAAGATTGGACCCGCGCTGTTCGCGGGCTACCCGGTATCGATGGATATCGGTAGGCAGGAGCTCTTTCCAGGCGACGCATTGTGGGGCACGCGGATCAGCGCGGAGCGCACGCGCGCGGCCGTTGCTGCCAACTTTCAGAAGAGCCTGGAAGTAGCCGAGAACAATCGTGCGCAACTTCAGACGCTGCTTGAAACCGCCGAGCAGTCGAGAAGCGCGATCGAGGCGCAACTGCACTTCTGCGAACACGAGAACGAAGCGCTACTGGTCGGGGTGCGTGCGGCGAAGGCCGAGAACCAGCTCGTCTGGGAGGCGATCGCACGCCACGAAGACCAGAACCGCATCCTGCAGGATGCGCTGCGCAACCAGCAGGATGCGCTGAACGAAGCCAATCAGCGACTGGCCTCGGTCCCCTGGCGCATCGTCCGGATCTGGTTCGCGATTCGCCGACGCGTGCCGAAGCCCATCCTTCGTTTCATCGGCGCGTTGCTCGCGAGGAGGCGTTGATACGATGAACACCACTTCAGCGCTGGAACTGGAACTCGAAACGCGCGCGTATCTCGGCCATCGTCTGCATGAGTTTCTGGCGGCCGATTCTGGAAAGCCCGACGGCGCCAATATCGGCGATAACGGGCTGCATCTCACCATCGCCATGTGCATCGACGGAGACAGCGCGCCGGCGCTTGCGCTCTGTCAATCGATCGCACAGCATCTGCCCCACTTCGCGGGCAAGGTGCTGATCATGGTCAACGGCGCAGACGCAGCGAGGTTCGATTCGCTGAAGCAGTTTCGGAACGAGTCCGGCCTCAACTTGCGACTGGAGTTCACGGGTGCGAAAGCGAACGCGTCTGCATGCCGGAACCGGATGGCGAGCTTCGCGGAAACGAGCTGGATCATGTTCGCCGAGACCGGCCTGACGTTCACGCGCGACATGCTGAGAGATGCGCAGCGCGACATCGCGAGTCTCGGATGTCACTTTCTCGCGATGTCGGCCGCCAGCCAGAGCGCCGTTAATGGAACCACCGGCATCGGCTATCTGGTGCCCCGGATCGCGCCCGGACGGCTCGAAATCTCGCGTGAGATGCTGCTTTCGACGAGACCGCACACACATGGCGGCGGGTACCTCATCACCTTGCTTGCGGGTCCGGCGGTATTCCTGAAGGTTGCGTCCCTGCAGGCGCTGGGCGGATACGACGAAGCGCTCGCGGAAGGGCTGGACGAAACCGACTTTTCCCTGCGAATCTTCGAGGACGGCCGGAAAATCGGCATGAGCGATGCGCCGGGACTGACGCTCGCTCCCGCGCAACCGCGCCCTGCCGTTCCCGATGCCGACGTTCTACGAGCTTCGACGGATCAATTCAATCGCAAGCACCATCTCCGCGCACCCTGGGTCGAGCCGGCTCCGCCGGCGCCGCAAGCCGCCGCCGTCGCAGTCGCGCCGCCCATGGCGGGAACGATCGCAAAGACGCGTCCGCGCATCGCGCTCATGGTCGACACGGGAACCTGGGCGCTCGCGAACATCGCGCGTCAGATCATGCGATACACCTCGGACGAGTTCGAGTTCGACATGATCACGCTCAAGGACATCGGCAATCCCGTGCTGGTGCTCGAGATGACACGAGGGCACGATCTGGTGCACATGTTCTGGCGCGAGCCGCTGCATCATCTCGACAAGGACTGGGGACGTCCGTACGTCGAACGTTTGTGTGGAGGCTGGAAGCCCTTTGTCGAGCGGCTCATCGCTCCACGCCCGGTCACGTTCACGGTGTTCGATCACCTGTTCCTCACTCAGGAGGAGACGCTTGCGCGTGGGCCCATGTACCACTTGGCAAACGGATACACGGTCAGCTCGGATATCCTAAAGCGCATCTACGAGAACATTCCTCACTACCCGAAGCCGCAAGGCGAAACGCCGGACGGCGTCGATCTGACGCGCTTCAGCCCGTCGAATCTCGGACGCTTTGCAAGCGGCAACACGCGGGAACTGCGGATCGGCTGGTCCGGCAACAGTGCCTGGGGAGCCGCCGGGACGGGTGGCGAGCGGCTGGATCCGAAAGGATTTCATACCATTCTCAAGCCCGCGCTGGAGATGCTGCGCGCGAAGGGCCTTCGGGTCAGCGAGCATTTCGCCGACCGCCAGGTGCGGCACATTCCGCACAGTCAGATGCCGGCCTACTACAATTCGCTGGACGTTCTGATCTGCTGTTCAGAAGCCGAGGGCACGCCGAATCCGGTTCTCGAAGCGATGGCCTGCGGCGTTCCGGTCATATCGACGAACGTAGGAATCGTGTCGGAGGCGCTCGGACCTCGTCAGCGGGAGTTCATCCTGAAAGAGCGGTCGTCCGAATGCCTCGCCGAAGCGATCGAGAAACTCATCGTCGACCGGCATCGCTTGCAGGAAATGTCCGCTGAGAATCTGGAGAGCATCAAAAGCTGGGACTGGAGCGTTCGAACGCAGGCTTATCGCAAGTTTTTCCGCGAAACCCTTCAACGCGCCAAAGCGCATCGTTGAGGCGTCTGCCGGACCGGCGCGATATGCGCTGTCCGGCTATCGCCTTCGAACGCTGCTACCCCCGCAGGCGTCGCTTCACTGCGCGCGCCACTCTCGCGCCCGCCGACAATGCGGACAACGCCCACGGCGCGACGCGCTTCAACTTCTCGTGGAACCGCACCGCGACGAACACCGCACGGCTTCGTTCGAAGTAGTCGAGTCGCGCGCGCGCCGCATCGAGCTCCTCTCGCAATGCCGCCGCATCCGCGCCGGCCGCTACGCCGCCCTCGATCACATAGAGTGGCAGACGTGAACGTCCCAGCGTGAGCGACTTGTTGCGCAAAAGATCGTGATACAGCGTGCGATGCCGCGCCAGCCGCTCTGGCGAATGGAACATCGATTCGCTGCGCCGGCGATAAAAGAAGTGGATGCCATTCGTTACGATGAAGCGCTTGCCCGCCATCACGGCGCGCATATAGAAGTCCCAGTCTTCGTACGCCTCGAGCTCGTCGCGGTATCTCAATTCACGCAGCACCCGCGTCCGGCTGATGCACGTCGCGGTCGAGAAGCGATTCTCGATCGTGCCGGCGGCGCGAGCCTCGCCGTAGAAGACTGCATAGTCCGCGAAGGCGACTTGCTGACCAATCTGCCCTTCCTCTGCATCGTGAAAGAAACCGGTCTGCGGCACGACGAAATCGTACTCAGGCTGATTCTCCAGAGCCCGCACCGCCAGCTCGATGAAGCCAGGGCCGATGAGATCGTCCGCATCGAGCGTCAGCACGTATTCGCCGCGGACATGCGCCAGCGCTGCGTTTCGCGTCGCCGCAAGACCGAGGTTCATGGGATTGCGCACGATGCGCAGGCGTTCATGCACGCCCTCGAGACGCTCGATCGTGAGCTGGCTGAAGCTATCCGTCGAACAGTCGTCGACGACGATGATCTCGACATTCGAATACGTCGACGCGAGGACCGAGTCGATCGTCCGGCGCAGATAGTCGCCCAGGTTGAAATGAGGGACGAGCACGGAAACAAGTGGCTGCGTCGCTTTATCCGCTTGCGAGCCCGGGTCGCTCCTGTCGCCAAGGGTCCACGGCGCCGGCGTCGAAGGAATCTGCACAACAGCCCGCGCGCCGCCCTTCACCGCGCGCGCGAGTGCCGCGGCAAGGCTTGCTGCGCTGCCGTCGAACTTGAGGCAATTGACGTTGTCGATCCACGGCGAGTTCTCGCCGAACGCGGGATTCGATCCATTGAGGACACACACCGCGCCAGAGAGCGAAGCCTCGTAAGCCGACAGGCAGAACGATTCGAACGACGACGCCGTGACGCAGACGGAGCGCGAAACGATCGCGTGTCGCTCGGTCGCGCTGAGATCGATCAGAAAACTGAAGCGATTCTTCAGGTCGTCCGGAATCATGCGCTTGATGCGCGCGAGGAATTGCGGGTCTGTCGCGTGCGCGGCAAGAACGATCGAGCCGCGGTAGTCCGGCGTCGCGCCGAGAAAGCCGCAACATCCGCGCACGAAGAGTTCCGGCCGTTTGAGATGCTGGATCTTCGACGAAAAAACAATGTTCACATCGATCGAAGGTTCGATGGATCGCGTGGCGACCGTGCCCGTATCGAGCAACACGGGCGATGCATGGAAACACAGGCGCGGCGACCATTGTTCGTCGGAGAACGCGAAGAAGGTCTGAATTGCCTTGGCGACTTCCGGCAATTGCGCCACGATCAGATCGCAATCGTCCAGCGCCTTGCGTTCGAGATCGAACACCACCAGGGCTTGCTTGTCGGCCGGCCGGTTGTCGACGTCCGCCAGAAGACTATCCGCCGTATGCAAGCGAACCGCCAGCACCGTGTCCTGAAACGCCGATCCGAGCAGCTTCTCCTGAATGCTCGCGAAGCCGAGACCGCCCCAGTCGTGAAACTCGACGTAATCGAGATGCCCGACTTCATCGGCGAGCCGGCGCAGGCCCTGCATCGCCCTCACGGAAAGCCAGTGCCATTCGGAATCGGTGAATGCCCACTCGGGTGGATAGCTCGTTCCGTCACGATCGGACAGGCTGTAGTTCTGCCGCGATGCGACGACCAGCCGTACCTTCGGATAGAGCATCGCGAACGAGCTTGTGTCGATATCATTGCCGACCCAGACGACGGCCGTGCCAGCCAGTTCTTCTTCGGTCGACACCGACAGCATGTTTGCGATGGAACGCCCGATGCCGCCATGCGTGAAGGGATACAGTTCCTTGGTAACGAATACTCTCATGGGCATCGGCTTCAGATTTCGAGAAATTCCAGATATCGCTGACGCGACAACTCGAGTAAGGCGTTTTTGTAATCGGACATCATCCCGTCGAGCGTGAGCGTCTCGACGCTCAGCAGTCTTTCGATGCACCGGCTGATGTCTTCGACACTCATCGGATTGTCGACCGAAGTCAGACGTACGTATTCGTGATCCTCGAGCCCGTCGAGAAACAGCGGTCCGCGCACACATGGCGTGCCGACCGACATGGCTTCGAGATCGACCATCGGATGGCAGTCGATCGTCGTGACGTTCAGCACGAGGTCCATCGACGCCATCATCTCGAGCATGCCGGTGTGATCTCGGTAAGCCACCTTAGTCAGCTTCGGCGCCAGCCATTTCGGCAAGTCGAAGTCCTTCGCCACGACATGGATCCTGCCGATTCGGTCGACGCACTGCGCCGCCAGCACATTGGTCGCGAGGTTCTTGCGCAAGTCGTTCCACGAAGGCGCGAGCGCGTGACAGTCCTCGCGTCGCGGCGAGCGGCGCGCAACCGTGCGGTTCGAAAACAGCGGCGGCATGTTGACGAGTTGCGGCGCGAAGTTTCGCTCTCCGACGATGGGCCCGAGACCCCGCCGTATCGCGCTGAAACGCCGGACCTTGCCTTCCCGCGCCATTTGGATGGCGCGGTGCGCGAAGCGGCGCTCGTCCTCCCAGACCCATTGAGTCGTCGTGCCGTGCCACACGAGGTATTGCGCATCGAAGCCGACTCGCGCAAGCGCGAGCGACAGCGCGTACATCGGGTCCGAGATGCCGTGCAGCACGAGCTTGCGAATGTCATGCTGCCGAAGCAGCGCCACGATGCGTTCGATATCGGCAACCGGAATGCCTTGAGCCGACGGAATCGAGAGCTTCCAGCCGGGCAAAGCGCCGACGGCCGAGCGCATGCCCACCCAATCCTGATGGAACACGTGGCAGACCTGAGCGAAGCGCGAATCCGGATTGGCATAGATTGTGTCGCGCGCGGCTTGCCACTCGAAGGACTGCTCGGGAGGAAACGCGCGCGTGAAACTCTTTTGAGCGAGATCATCGCCCGTTTGCGGGACCACGTGAATGGCCTGCGACTGGGCATGCACCTGCGCGAGCGTCTGCTGGATGTGCGCGCGCAATTGCTGAACGCTCCTGAGCGTATCGCGCTCGGCGCTTATCTCATCGATGACGCGTTGCCGCTCATCGAGCGCGCGCCCCTGTTGCTCGATGAGGCGCGCCTGCATAACATGCGCTTCCGCGACATCGTGCAGACGTGCCTCGGCTTCGGCGGCATCGCGATGTTCCAGTTCGCTCTGGAGTCCCTTCAACGCCACATGCAAGCGCGGAATGCTTGCAAGCAGGCGCTCTTCGTCGCCGAGCAGACGCGCCGCGCCGTCGCCTTCGATGAGCGTCACCGCGCGCTGCGCGCCGCGCACGGTCCGCACGAGATAGATGTCATGATCCGGAATGCGTCCGCGGATGACCTCGACGTCGTACTCCCTCGCGAGATCGCCGGCGTAATCGTGCAGCCAACATCCGCCGTGCCAGTTGTTCTCCTTGAGTTCGAACGGCACGAGCTGGTTCTCGATCAGCAGAAGGTATCCGTCCGGGCGAAGCAACGAAGCCATCTCGGACAAGACCCGCGCGGCCGCTTCGCGTGCATTGTGGATCAGCACGGACACCGTGAACACGATATCGAAGCGCCGGTCCGCAAACGCCTCTCGCGGATTCGGCGCCACGCGCACACGGCCGGCGACCGGCTCGAGACTCGCGGGTGGAGCATCGAGCAGTTCCTTCGCCATCGTGGCGGAGAAATCGTAGCCGTAGTAGACGACGAACGGGCAGTCGGCGAGCACGCGCGCCATGCGTCCGAATCCGCAGCCGACGTCCAGCACTTCGACCGGCCTGCCGAGACGCTCGCTGCATTGCTTCAGATGCGCAACGAGCCAGGCTTCCTGCTCGCGATAGTTCGTGTTGCCTTGTTCGCTACGCCACTCTTGCTGACGCCGATAGGCTTCACCGTCCTGGCTCCGCCAGTAGTCCTCGTTCTTGCGTGACATACCGATAATCCTGATGCGGAGCGCACCTGCTTGCCGAAGGTTGCGCGCTCCCTGTGTTCCCGGGCAAAGCGGCCCTTGAGTTACCTGCGTTACGCTCCTCGGCGCGTCGCCCGCATCGTGCGAGCGGCATTGACCAGCCGTTTCAAAGGCGCGTAAAGCCAGTCCGGAAGGCGATCCAGTTGCGCGCGCGCCGCAAGCGCTGCCTGCACGAACGCACTGTTGTCATAGCTCGCGAGCCGTGCCCGCAAATGATCGACGGACTCGCCATGTCCGATGCCGCTCACGGCGCCTTCCAGCACGAACAACGGGAGTCGATTGTCGCCGATCTTCAGTTCCTTCCCGTGTAAAACATCGTGATAAAACAAACGCATGCGCTGCAATGCCGACTCGCTGTGGATCATGGAGTCTTGTCGCCGGCGATAATGAAAATGCACAGCGTTGGTCACGATGAACCGATGGCGCGTCATCACGGCGCGCACGTACAGTTCCCAATCCTCGTACGCGTGCAATGACTCGTTGTATTGCAGCGAGCGCAGAAGCGCCGTGCGCGCCATCAGCGTCGCGGTCGAAAAACGGTTGATGAAAAGTCCCGACGCGCGCGCTTCGCCGACGAAGGTCATATAGCGCGGCTGCGCGTCGCCTCCCGGGCGATCGTCGAAATAGGCCGTCTGCGGCACCACGAAGGAGAAGTCCGGATTACGCTGCAACGCCCTCGCCGCGATGCCTATGAAACGACGCTCGATGAGATCGTCCGCATCCAGCGTCAAAGCGTACTCTCCTCGCGCATGCGACACCGCGACGTTGCGCGCACCCGCCAGTCCGACGTTGTGCTGGAGTTTCACGACGCGTACGCGAGAATCACCGCTCGTCTGCCATCGCGCAATGACGTCGATGCTCGCCGGGTCGGTCGAAGCATCGTCCACGATCACGACTTCCAGCCGATCATGGTCCGAGTCCAACGCACTCCTGACGGTGTCATTCAGATACGCGCCGAGGTTGTAATGCGGGATGAGCACGCTGACCAAAGGCTCGGCGACCGGGCCGCGCTGCGTGTTCGCGCGCGCGGCCGTACACGTCGACTCCCAGGAGGGTGGCGAGGACGGGCCGGAAGAAACGGGCTGAAGGGCCTGCTTGATCGAGAAAGCGCGTGTCAACGCGCGGCTCAGCCCGTTCGCGCCGCCATCGAACTTCACACAATTCACCGCATCGATCCATGCGGACTCCCGCGAAAACGCCGGATTGGATTCATTTACGATGCAGAGCGCACCCGACATGGAGGCTTCGAACGCAGCGAGGCAAAACGATTCGAACGAGCCTGGAAATACGCACACCGAACAGGCGATGAGCCTCGCGCGCTGCTCGGGCGTTGCATCCTGGATAAAACTGAACCGATCGGCGAGATCGGGCGGCACGAGGCGCTTGACCACGTCGAGATAGTCGACGTCCTGAGCGATCGCGGCCAGCACGATCCTCCCCGCATAGGCGGGGTTGGCTTTCAGAAACTCGCAGCATCCGCGAACGAAAACGTCGGGGCGCTTGATGCGCTGAATCTTCGACGAGAAAACGATCGGGGTCGCCGACTGCGCAACGACCGACGCCAGGGCGGGCGCACCGTGCTCGAGCCTCACCGGCGGCGGATCGATGCGCAGGCGCGGCAGCCACTCGGAATCGGGGAAATCGAAGAAGCGCTGCATCCAGCGCGCGGTGGCGGGGACTTGGCCGATCAGCAGATCGCAGTCCGCAAGCGCCTTGCGTTCGAGGTCATAGAGGATCAGCGAGGCCTGATCGACAGGCTTGGACTCCGTCGCGCTCAGTACGCTGTCGGAGGTATGCAGCCTGACAGCCAGGGTCGTATCCTGGAACGCGAGGCCGAGCCGCTTCTCCTGCAACGATGCGAACGCCACGGCGCCCCAGTCGGAAAACTCGACATATTCCAGCGGGCCGTGCTCGTTCGCCAGCCGCTTGAGCGCCCGCATCGCGCGAACCGATTCGGCATGCAGCGGATGCGTGGAAAACTGATCCGCGGGCGGATAGTGGAAACCGTCTGTATCCGACTCGACATACGACGACGGCGACGCATCGATCAGCACGGCCCCCGGATACCGCTCGCGAAAACCGGTCTCGTCGAGCGGCTGCGCAAGGTAGACGACCGCGAATTCGTGACCGCCCCGCACGCCGGCATGCGTGTCGAGCAGATTCGCGATGGCGCGGCCGATCCCGCCAGCGGTAAACGGATAAAGCTCGCGGGTGACGAACACCTTCAGGCCGGCCATGCGCGCTCCGATCTATTTCTGTCGTGATTGAGGGCGGGTCAGCCGCTCAGACCCGCCGCACGTCCTTCACCGTGCCATGCTCCAGCTCGACGATCACGTTGCACAGATCCTGGATGATCTGCGCATTGTGAGACGCCAGCACGAGGATGTCGGCCTTCCCGACGAACTCCTGCATATGCTTTTCGGCCTTCTGAATGAACGAGGCATCGCCCACGCTCAGCCACTCGTCCATGAGCAGGATATCGGCATGCACGCTCGTGACGATCGCAAACGCGAGCCGCAGCACCATGCCGCTCGAATAGGTGCGAACCGGCATGTTCAGATAGTCGCCGAGCTCGGAAAAGTCGGCGATGGCAGGCGTGAGCCTCGTCATCTCCGCCTTCGACGCGCCGAGAATGAGCCCGCGCAGGACGATGTTCTCGTATCCGGTTGCTTCGTAGTCGAGGCCGAGCGTCAGGTCGAGCAGGCTCGTCACGCGTCCTTCGCAGAAAAACGAGCCGGCACTTGGTTCATAGATGCCTGCGAGCAGGCGCAGAAGCGTCGTCTTGCCCGCGCCGTTATGACCGACGAGACCCAGGCGATCCCCTGCCCTGACGTCCAGGCTCACATCGCGCAGCGCCTCGACGACCGTTAGCTTTCGGCTATCGGCCGCGATGCGGCCACCGGTGGCCTTCGAGAGCATCATCTGTTTGAGCGACCGATTGCTCGCGCCGTAGACTGGCAAGTTCAGACTGCAGTTTTCGAGTTTGAGAAACGCCATGAGCTAGATCCAGAACGCGATGCGAGAACGGAAGCGGATGAACAGCGGAATCGCGATCACATAAAGAATCAGCGTCGTGACGCCGGCGCCGATATAAACGTGCGGATTGAGCCCCTCGCCGTACAGTGGCGCGCGCACGAGCTGGACGAACATGTAGAGCGGGTTCCAGTCGGCCACATAAGCCCGGTGACCGAGCGCGCTCGGCTTCCAGAAGATCGGCGTCAGGAAGAAGGTCAGCTGCACGACGCTGCCGATGATCGGCTGCATATCGCGAAAACGCGCGCAGAAGATGCCAAAAATGATGTTGAGCGGCACGGCGGCGATCACGATGATGAGCAAGCCGGGAATCGCCATCAGCCATTCGACGCGTGGAGCGAGCTTGAGGAAAAGCATCACCGGCAAGTAAGCCAGAATGTTGTGGCCGAAGAACAGTATGTTCCGGTACACCGTGCGGAAAACGTGCAAGGTCATCGGCAGGCGCACCGATCTCACGATGCTGTCCGAACCGATGAAGACGATACAGCCGTCGAGAATGAGCGTCGAAATGAGGCCCCAGGTGATGATGCCGAGCGCGAGGTAAGGGACGAATTCTTCCGTGCTGATATTGAGGAGCGCGCCGTAGAGCGGACCCATACCGGCGATCGTCACGATCATCGTCAGCGTGATCCAGAACGGACCGAGCACGGAGCGCCGGTAGCGCTGGCGGATATCCTGCCAGGCTAGCGTCGACCAGACCGGATAAGAGCGAATGCCATCGAGCACATCGCGGGCAGCGAGGACAGCTCTCGTCTCGCCGCCTCGTACCGAAATTCTTGGTTGCATCGTGTAATTTGAACCTTTTGATTCCAGGTAGTGATCAGCGGTGGGCCTAGGCGGCCGCTGCGCCGGGCGGCGGTTCTGCCCGCGAGCGGAACCGTACCGAACCGTTTGGAACGCGGCCTGCGCCGCTTGACCGGGCCGCGCCAGGGCGGGGCTATTCCGAATATCGAGGCAGTATTGTAATGGTCGCGCCCCGAAGTTCCAACGTGCGCCCGGAGACGCAAGCCGCCCGAAAGGCCGCTCGCGCTGACGGAACAATCAGACCGCCCGTCCATCGGCAGGTTCATCCCGTTACTTTTGGGTGCATCGGTTGCAGGCACCGCCCCCTGCGGACCGGGCGCGCCCGTCCGATATAATCCGGAACCGGCTTTCCACCGCACCGGCCTCTCAACCACGGCCTCCGGCATCCTGAATGACTCTACAGCCCCCGCGCGACGTACCGCCGTCCCCGCAAAATACCGACGAAACCGCGCAGGAGCGTGATTCCCGCTTCGCCTCGGATGCCGGGCGCATCGCGGCGCTCGAAGCGACGGTCGCCGACCTCCAGCGCCAGCTGGCCTCGTCTGGGCGCGCAGATTCGGCCAGCGATAATCAGCAGCAAACCATCGCGTTGCTCGAAGCCGAACTGACCGCGCTGCGCACCTCGATGTCCTGGCGCGTCACAGCGCCGCTGCGCGCCGCGTCGGTGCGGGCGCAACAGGCAAACAGGTCTTTCGAATCGGCTGCGCGCGCCATCCGGATGCGTGGCGGTCTGCGCTCGGCGCTCGCGCATTACTACGCGATCTGGCGCAAGGAAGGCATCGACGGCATCGTGCGGCGCGGACGCCGCATCCTGGCGAGCGAGCAGTTCGAGGACAGCCCCGAAGCCTACACGCGCTGGATCGCGCAGCACGACACGATCGACGACGCGAAACGCGAAATCCTCCGCGCACAGGCGCGCGCTCTGCCAAGGCAGCCGCTGATTTCCGTTCTCGTTCCGACCTACAACAGCGACATTGCGCTTCTGCGCGCGATGATCGAATCGGTGCAGGCGCAGGTGTATCCGCACTGGGAGCTGTGCATCGCCGACGACGCATCGCCGCACCCCGAGGTCATCGCGACGCTGCGGGAATGCGCCGCGGGCGATGCGCGCATCAAGATCGCGTTGCGCGAGCAGAACGGCCACATTTCGGAGGCGAGCAACAGCGCGCTCGCGCTCGCGACGGGCACGTTCGTCGCCCTGCTCGATCACGACGACATCCTGCCCGAACACGCGCTCCATCAGATCGCCGTGGCCATCAACGCGAATCCCCGCGCACGCCTCTTTTACAGCGACGAGGACAAACTCACGCCCGATGGGCAGCGCAGCGCTCCGTACTTCAAGAGCGACTGGAACCCGGAACTGTTCCTCGTACAGAATCTGTTCTCTCATCTCGGCGTCTACGAAACCGCGCTCGTGCGGAGGGCCGGCGGCTTTCGCAAGGGCTTCGAAGGCAGTCAGGATCACGATCTGGCGCTGCGCTGCATCGAGATCGCCGGGCACGATGCCGTCCATCACATTCCGCACGTGCTCTATCACTGGCGCATTGTTCCGGGCAGCACGGCAGGCGCCGGCACGGAAAAGCCCTATGCGCTCACGGCCGGCATCCGTGCAGTCGAGGAGCATCTGGCACGCGCCGGCGTGCGCGCGACGGTCGGCCAGCTCGCGAGCGATATCGGCATTCTGCGCGTGCGCTATGCGCCGCCTTCGCCCGCGGCGCTCGTTTCCATCGTCATTCCGACGCGCGACGGCGTCGACTTGCTGCGCCAGTGCATCGAGAGCGTTTTCGCCAAGAGCACGTATCCGAACTTCGAGATCATCGTGGTCGACAACGGCAGCGTGAAGCCCGAGACGCTTGCCTATTTCGATACGCTGCGCGCGCGGCCGAACGTGCGCGTGGTTCGCGACGACCGCCCGTTCAACTTTTCAGCGCTCAACAACGCGGCCGTCGCGCTCGCCCAGGGCGAATTCGTCTGCCTGCTGAACAACGACATCGAAGTGATCACGCCCGACTGGCTCGAAGAACTCGTGTCGATTGCCGCGCAGCCGGGCAACGGCGCGGTCGGCGCGTGTCTCTGGTATCCCAACGATACCTTGCAGCACGGCGGCGTCGTGCTGGGCCTGGGCGGCATCGCGGGGCATATGCACTACAAGATGCGGCGCGGCACCTTCGGGTATTTCGGGCGCGCGGTCGCCATGCAGAATCTCTCCGTCGTGACGGCAGCCTGCCTCGTGATCCGCAAGTCGATTTACGAGGAAGTCGGCGGCCTCGACGAGCAATTCGCCGTCGCCTTCAACGATGTCGATTTCTGCATCCGCGTGCGCGAAGCGGGTTATCGCAACGTGTGGACGCCGCACGCGGAACTCTATCATCACGAATCGGCGACGCGTGGCTCGGACATGGCGCCGGAAAAATTCCAGCGCTTCCAGCGCGAAGTGCGTCAGATGGAAGCCCGTTGGGGCGACGCCCTGTTGCGCGATCCCGCCTACAACCCCAATCTCTCGCTCGACACCTCGAAGCACCCGTTTGCGCTCGCCGACGAACCGCGCATCGGGCAATTCGACTGAGCAAGCCTGGCTCACGTTCAGGCCAACGGGCCGAGGCGCCCGATCAACCCGTGCCACAAGCCGCGTAGCGACATCTTCACGTGCGTGCGGCCATCGGGGACGAAGCACGCGTAGATCACGAGGCGCACAGGCAGCTTGATCAGCTCCGTGGATTTCCACGTGCATGGCACGTAGCCGCGCTTGAGCAACGCGACGGCATTCCGGAACAGGTAGTAGTGCCGCACGGGACTGTGCATCGGATAATTTCGCCCGAATGCGCGGACGGGCTCTTCGCCGAGTTCGTGCGTCATGCTGATCCAGGGCACGCCCAGCACGCGAAAACCTCGCGATTTCGCGCGAATGCACCACTCGGTATCGACGAAATCGATGAAAAGCGCATCGTCCATCGGGCCGATCTCGCGCCAGCACGCGAGATTCACGCAGGAACCGGAACTTATCAGAAAGTCCACATCGAGCGGCACGTCGCCCGCCGGCATCACGCGCTGGAGCTTGAAGTATCCGAAACGCACGAACGGCGCAAGCCCGCGCAGACGCGCATCTTCATACGCCGGTCCGACGAGCGCCACCCGCTCGCGACGCGCAATGCACGCGCGCATCACGTTCGCCAGCCCGCCGATGAGATCGAGCGTCGATTCGCTGTCCTGGTCGAACAGCATGGCGAATTCGAAGCTGTCCGCGATCAGCCGCTCGATGCCCTGATTGAGCGCCGTGGCGATGCCGACATTCGCGTAGTTCGGCAGATACACGATGGAAGGGTCGAGCGACGCCCTGATGCGTTCGCTTTCCTCACGCGCGGGCGTGTTGTCGACGACGACGCATCGGCACCAGCGCGCAAGCCGGTTCGCCCTGTCGATGCAACTCGAATCGGGGTTGTAGAAAACGACGACGGCGCCGAGCCGATCGAGGCTCGCTTCGTCTGCCCGATGCGGCACGTTCAGCGCGACGCCAGGCACAGCGCGAGCGCTTCGCGCCAGTCCGGCGCGACCAGGCCGAACACGCGGGCCAGCTTCGCGCCGTCAAGCCGCGAGTTCAACGGGCGGCGTGCGGGCGTCGGATACTCCGACGACGGAATCGGAATCACACGCGGCGCACGCTCGACCTGCGCATCGGCAAAGATCGCGTCCGCGAAACCGGCCCACGATGTCGAGCCGCCCGCCGTGAGATGGTAGATGCCGCTCTTTTCGCGTGCCCAATCGGCCAGACCCGCTTCGTTCGCGACACCCTGCGCGATGACCGATGCGGTCAGCATGGCGATCGTGGCCGACCAGGTCGGTGCGCCGATTTGATCGGCGACGACGCGCAATTCGTCGCGCTCGCGCGCGAGCTTGAGCATCGTCAGAAGAAAGTTGCGGCCGCGCAGACCATAGACCCAGCTCGTCCGGAACACCAGATGCGATGCGCCCGAAGCGGCGATCGCCTGCTCGCCCTCGAGCTTGGTCGCCCCGTAGGCGTTTTGCGGGTCGGTCGCGTCGTCTTCGCGAAAGGCATGCGTTCCCGCGCCGTCGAACACGTAATCGGTTGAATAATGCACGAGCAAGGCATCGAGGCGCTTCGCTTCTTCGGCGAGGACCGCGGGCGCATGCACGTTGATCGCGCGCGCGGCAGCACCATCGCTTTCGGCCTGATCGACCGCCGTGTACGCAGCGGGATTCACGATCACGTCCGGCTTGAGCGACTGAAGGCACGCGCGGATACCGGCCGGATCGGCGAGATCGAGCGCGGCACGATCCAGCGCGACGATGCGGCCGAGTCCTTGCAGCGAACGCCGCAATTCGAAGCCCACCTGCCCATTCACACCCGTGACGAGAATCGTGCGTTGCGCGCGCTCGGTCATGACTTTCTCTGCATTCAAGCGAACACCTCGGCTTCCGACAAGCGCTTGCCCGCCGCATCCTTTGCCGCGAGCATCGGCTCGAAATCGATCGGCCATTCGATGCCGATTTCCGGATCGTTCCACACGATGCTGCGCTCGTGTTCCTGGTACCAGTAATCGGTGGTCTTGTAGAGAAACTGCGCGGACTGCGACAACACGACGAAACCATGCGCGAAACCCGGCGGCACCCACAATTGCCGATGATTCTCCTCCGACAGATTCACGCCCACCCACTTGCCGAAGTTCGGCGAGCTTTTGCGGATATCCACGGCGACATCGAACACTTCGCCCTCCACCACGCGAACAAGTTTGCCCTGTGCGTGCTGGATCTGATAATGCAGCCCGCGCAACACGCCCTTCGCCGAACGGGAATGATTGTCCTGCAAGAACTCGACGCTTCCTTCCACGCGCTCCGCGAATTCGCGCGCGTTGAAGCTCTCGTAGAAGAAACCGCGCGCGTCGCCGAACACCTTCGGTTCGATGATCTTGACTTCGGGCAGAGCGGTAGCGGTTACCTGGATGGCCATGCGACTTGATCCTTTGGAAGATTGAGCAAGTACTGTCCGTACCCGTTTTTGGCCAGCGGTCGCGCGAGTTCGAGCAACTGCTCGTCGCCGATCCAGCGCCTGCGGTACGCGATCTCTTCAGGACACGCCACGACCAACCCTTGCCGCTTCTGCAATGTCGCGATGAACGTCGCCGCTTCGATCAGCGAATCGTGAGTGCCGGTGTCGAGCCACGCATACCCGCGCCCCATGATCTCGACGTCCAGCTTCTTCAGCGCGAGATAACGCGAGTTCACGTCTGTGATTTCGAGTTCGCCGCGCGCCGATGGTTTGATGTCGGCGGCGATGTCGCAGACCTGATTGTCGTAGAAATACAGCCCCGTCACCGCGTAGTTCGAGCGCGGCTTCGCGGGCTTCTCCTCGATCGACAGCGCGCGAAACTGCCGATCGAACTCGACCACGCCGTAGCGTTCGGGATCGTGCACGTGATAGGCGAAGACCGTGGCGCCGTCCGTGCGGGTATTGGCGGCTTCCAGTTGCTTGGCAAGATCGTGACCGTAGAAGATGTTATCGCCGAGAATCAGCGCCGACGGCTCATTGCCGACGAACTCCCGTCCAATGATGAACGCCTGCGCGAGCCCGTCCGGCGACGGCTGTACCGCGTATTGAATATTCATGCCCCACTGGTTGCCGTCGCCGAGCATCGACTCGAAGCGAGGCGTGTCCTGCGGCGTCGAGATCACGAGCACGTCACGAATGCCCGCGATCATCAGCGTGGACAGCGGGTAGTAGATCATCGGCTTGTCGTAGACCGGCAGCAGTTGTTTCGACACTGCATGCGTGATCGGATACAGCCGCGTGCCGGACCCCCCGGCCAGAATGATGCCTTTGCGCGCCATGATCAGCCCCTCACGCGCGCTGCGCGTAGTTTGTCTCGACCCATTTCCGGTATTCGCCGGAAGCCACTTCCTCCGCCCACGCCTCATTGTCCAGATACCACTGAACCGTCTTCGCGAGACCGGTCTCGAACGTTTCGGCCGGTTTCCAACCGAGCTCGCGTTCGAGCTTGCGCGCATCGATCGCGTAGCGGCGATCGTGGCCCGGACGGTCCTTCACATAAGTGATCTGATCGCGATACGAGCCGCTCGACTTCGGCTTCGCCTTGTCCAGCAGGTCACACAGCGTGTGCACTACCTCCAGGTTCTTTTTCTCGTTCCAGCCGCCGACGTTGTAGGTCTCGCCGGGCGTGCCGCGCGCAAGCACTTCGCTGATCGCGGAGCAGTGGTCGCCCACGTACAGCCAGTCGCGCACGTTCTGGCCATCGCCGTAGACTGGCAGCGGTTTGCCCGAGAGCGCGTTGGCGATCATCAGCGGAATCAGCTTTTCGGGGAACTGGTACGGCCCGTAGTTGTTCGAGCAATTGGTGGTCAGCACCGGCAGGCCGTACGTGTGATGATACGCGCGCACGAGATGATCGGAGCCGGCTTTGGTCGCCGAGTACGGACTGTTCGGTGCGTAAGGTGTGGTTTCGGAGAATTGTGGGTCGATTGCGGAGAGCGAGCCGAACACTTCGTCCGTCGAGACGTGCAGAAAGCGGAATGCCTGCTTCTCGTCTTCGTGCAGCTTGCTCCAGTACATCCGCGCGGCTTCGAGCAGCGTGAACGTGCCGACGACGTTCGTCTGCACGAACTCAGCGGGCCCGTGGATTGAACGGTCGACGTGGCTCTCGGCCGCGAAGTGCAAGACCGCACGCGGCTTGTGATTCGCGAGCAACGCGTCGATGGCGGCGCGGTCGCAGATGTCCGCGCGCGCGAACACATGACGGTCGTCATCCTTGAGCGACTTGAGCGTCCCCAGATTACCCGCGTACGTCAGCTTGTCGACGTTGAGCACGGGTTCATCCGAAGCTTTGAGCCAATCCAGAACAAAATTGGCGCCGATAAAACCGGCGCCTCCCGTCACGAGAATCATGAATATCCCTTTGAATTGCCTGCACACAGACTCCACCGCGGACTTGTCTGACCAGAGAGTGCGCCAACGCGCTCGAGCGCACCATGGTTTCCGGTGTCCCCCGGTCAACCTCTAAGTATAAAGCCAACCCATGCAGATGCCACACGCATAACAACTTGATACAGCCTGCGACTTATGTTGGACGCGTTGCGAATGTGTAACTGCCACCCGTATTTGTTTGAGCAAAACGGCAATTCAACGTCTGTTCCATAATGCGCGCATATTCCACATTTGAGCCGGCTGCGCCGCTTCTCATTTCGTTCACTTCCGATGACCGACGCCCTGACCTCCAGCATCGACGCCTCCCTTGCTCCCCTCGTCTTCGGCGACCTCCAGGGCTGCTGCGATCCCTTCAAGCGCCTCCTGAAAAAAGCCGCCCCCGCCCCCGACACACCGCTCTGGTTCGCGGGCGACCTCATCAACCGCGGTCCGAAATCATTGCAGACGTTGCGCGAGGTAATCGCCCTCGGCACGCGCGCGACGGTCGTACTCGGCAATCACGACCTGAATCTGCTGTCCGTCGCCGCCGGTCTGCGCAAACCGAAGAAAGGCGACACGCTCGACGAAATCCTCGAAGCACCCGACGCCGCCGATCTCATCGAATGGGTGCGCCACAAGCCCGTCGCGCATTTCGAGAACGACATCCTGATGGTCCACGCAGGCGTGCTGCCGCAATGGGACGCGACGATGACGATGGAACTTGCCCACGAACTCGAACAGGCTTTGCGCGCGCCGAACTGGAAAGAAACGCTCGCGGCGCTCTACGGCAACGAGCCGCATCGCTGGGACGATTCACTGAAGGGCGCGGACCGGCTGCGCGTAATCTATAACGCGCTGTCGCGCATCCGCTTCTGCACGCCCGAAGGTGCGATGGAGTTCGCGAACAACGGCGGCCCCGACGCCGCGCCGCCCGGCTATATGCCGTGGTTTGACGTACAGAACCGACGCACGCAGGACGTGACAATTGTGTTCGGCCATTGGGCCGCGCTCGGCCTGATGGTCCGCGAAAAAGTGCTGTGTCTTGACTCGGGCTGCGTGTGGGGCAACAAGCTATCGGCGGTATTGCTGACCGCTGATCCGGCCCAACGCGTAATCACGCAGGTGAGCTGCTCGGTCAATCACCCCGGCAAAGCCCGGAGCTTTTTGAAGCACTCGAAAGCTCGAGATTGACCAGACCTAGCACTGTAAGGCGCTACGTTGTGCAGAGACAGCAAACCCACCGTCGAATGCTTCCTCAGTTCGACGCTCTGGAACTCGCAGCAGCAGACAAGCCCCGGGTAGGTACGAAACGGGCTGCGACGGAAGCGAAGGCTTCACCTGCTGCACAACATGGTCGAGGGGAGCCATACCCGAAGGTGCGTCACTAGGCCCGTAAGGGCAACCGCGCCGAACGGACTTCGGCGGTGATCAAATAGGGGCTGCCTTGGCTGTTTTTGTTCTCGATCGGAATGGCAGAGCGTTGATGCCGTGCAGTGAAAAGCGCGCGAGATTGCTGCTCGCGCGGGACCGCGCGCGCGTGCATCGAGTGGTGCCGTTCGTTATTCGGCTCAGGGACCGCAACGCCAATTGCAGCGAATTCCAGCCGTCGCGCCTCAAGCTCGACCCCGGTAGCAAGACGACCGGTCTCGTGCTTGTGCGCGACATCGTAACGCCGAGCAAGGAGTCCGGCGAACTCATCCGCGGCGCAGCCGTACTCAATCTATTCGAACTGGTCCACCGCGGCCGGCAAATCAGTGAGGCGCTTACGGCGCGTCGGGCCATGCGTTGCCGGCGACGCGGTAAGCTGCGCTACCGTGCACCACGTTTCTCGAACCGCACGCGCTTTATCGGTTGGCTTGCCCCCTCGCTCCAGCACAGGGTTGATACTACAAAGGCCTGGGTTCATCGTATCATGCGCTGGGCACCGATCAGCGCATTCTCCAGCGAGCTCGTGCGCTTCGACACGCACCTGTCGAAAACCCTGAAGTCACTGGGGTGGGCTATCATCGGGGAACGCTGGCAGGCTACGAAATACGCGAATACCTTTTGGAGAAATGGGGCCGGCGTTGCTCATACTGCGACGCAAGTGGTACGCCGCTGCAAGTAGATCACATCGTCGCTCGGGCTCGCGGTGGCACCGATCGAGTGTCGAACCTGACGCTGGCCTGCGAACGTTGCAACCGGGCAAAGGGTGCGCTGCCTGCCGAAGTATTCTTAGCAAGCGGCCAACGCGATTGGCGAAGATCCTGTCCCAAGCGAAGCGTCCGCTGAAAGATGCTGCAGCAATGAACGCCACGCGCTGGGCATTGACCAACGCACTGGACACGATCGGCCTGCCCTTGGAACTTGCCTCAGGCGGGCGTACCAAATTCAATCGCTTGGCATTCGGTGTACCGAAAACACATGCACTCGACGCCGCTTGTGTCGGGGCACTATCTGTCGTAACAGACTGGATTAAACCGATCCTGTCTATCAACTGCACCGGTCGCGGCAGTTACCAGAGGACAAGGCTCGACCGCTATGGCTTCCCGCGCGGATATTTGACAAGGGCAAAGCGTGTACACGGATTTCAGACCGGCGACCTCGTGCGCGCCGACGTACCCTTTGGCAAGAAGGCTGACACATACGTCGGCAGGGTGGCGATGCGTGCTACCGGTTACTTCAACATTCAAAGAGCTGGGAAAGTTGTGCAGGGCGTCGCGCATCGGCATTGCCGGTTGGTTCAACGTAGCGACGGCTTCGCATACTCCCAGACAAGCCCGGCCCAGGCAGGCGCCCGCAGACGCGGTGATGGCCCGTCGCCCTATCCTTTGTGAACGTGAAGCCCTTGGTCTCTGGCGCAAGTGGTTCGAAGCTCAGCGGCGCGATCACTAAGGGCGACATCGGTCACAATAGCCGACGCGCCACACATGCGATCCAGCGCACCCTGCACCGCCGCCTGCGCCTCGCTCGCGAGTAAGCGCCGGTCCGCGCCCGGCGCAAGCGGATCGCATACGTACAGATGCGCGGTGATCGCCCCCGCGCGCAACAGCGCGTTCAGCGAATCGTCGAGCGACATATCGCCGATATACGCAGGCGCGGTCGATTGCCGCCCTTGCGCGTCCTCGTACATCAGGCAGATCGGCTGCACCGGACACGACGCCGACACCGCCGCCTGAAACATGTTGGCGTGAAACGGCAGCAGCGACGTGCCATCGGTGGTCGTGCCTTCCGGGAACACGCACATCATTTCGCCCGCGAGCAGCCGGTCGGCCAGCTCGTGCATGATGCGCTTCGCATCGCTACGCTTCTCGCGCTGCACGAACACCGTGCCGAGTTGCTGCGCCAGCCAGCCGACGACCGGCCACTTTCGAATCTCCGCCTTCGACACGAACGGTGTCGGGCGCCACGCGTTGATCACGTAGATATCGATCCACGAGATGTGATTGCCGACGACGAGCACGCCCGCATCGAGCCGCGCCTCGTCGTTATGCACGACGAGCTTCATCCCGGAAAGCCGCAGCATCTCGAGCGACCACACGCGATTCATCCCGGCGCGCTCGCTCGCGGACGCGCGCGGAAAGCGCCTCGCGACAACCCACATGCCGTACAGCAAGTGGGTAACGAGCCGCAGCTTGCGCCCAGCGAACATGATCAGCGGCTCTCGTACGCGACGTGACCGCCGACGATCGTCGCACGCACGCGCGCCGGCAACTCGTAGCCGAGGAACGGCGTGTTGCGGCCCTGGCTCTTCAGCTTCGTCGGATCGACGCGCCATTCGCCTGCCGCGTCGAACACGCAGAGATCCGCGATCGCGCCGGTCGCGATGCGGCCCGCGGGCAGCTTGAGCACATCGGCGGGCGAAGACGAGATGCGCGCGAGCGCCTTCGCGAGCGGCACGTTCGCGTCGAGCGCCCACTTCACCGTCAGCGACAGCAGCAGTTCTAGACCGGTCGCGCCCGGTGTGGCTTCGGCGAAGGGCAGCAGCTTTTCGTCGTCGTCGAGCGGCGTGTGGTCGGAGCAGATCGCGTCGATGGTGCCGTCCGCGAGGCCCGCGCGGATCGCGTCGCGGTCGCGCTGCGAGCGCAGCGGCGGATCGAGACGGAATTGCGAATCGAAGTAGCCGATGTCGATATCGGTCAGATGGACATGATTGACCGTCACGTCGCACGAGACCGCGAGACCCTCGGCCTTCGCCGCGCGCACGAGTTCGACGCCCGCAGCCGACGACAGATGCGACAGATGCACGCGCGCACCGGTCACGCGCATCAATTCGAAGATGGTATGCAGCGCGATGGTTTCCGCCGCCACCGGCACGCCCGACAACCCGAGCCGCGACGCCACCGCGCCGCTCGCCGCCACGCCGCCCTTCGACATGTAAGCGTCCTGCGGGCGCAGCCACACCGTGTAGCCGTACGTGGTCGCGTATTGCAGCGCGCGTTGCAGCGTGCGCGTATCGACGATCGGGTTATCGGCCTGCGAAAAGCCGATGCAGCCCGCCTCGGTCAACTGGACCATCTCGGTGATGGCTTCGCCCTTCAAGCCGACGGTCAGCGCGCCGAGCGGATACACATGCGCGAGATGCAGCTTCTGAGCGCGAAACTTGAGCATTTCGACGAGGCCCGGCTCGTCGAGCGTCGGGTCGGTGTCGGGCGGACACACGAGGCTCGTCACGCCGCCGGCCATCGCGGCGGCCATTTCGGATTCGAGCGTCGCCTTGTGCTCGAAGCCCGGCTCGCGCAACCGCGCGGACAAATCGACGAAACCCGGCGCGACGTAAAGCCCCGACGCGTCGATGATCTTCGCCGCGTTGAAATCCGCGGGCGCCGCGCCGATGCCGACGATCCTGCCCGCCGCGATGAAAACGTCCTTGCGTTCTTGCGTGCCCGCGGCCGGGTCGATGATCGTGCCGTTTTGAATCTGGATCTTCATGTCGTCTTCTTCAGTCGCTGTTGCCGGCCACGATGCCCATCACCGCCATGCGCACGGCGATGCCGAAGGTCACCTGATTCAGGATCACCGATTGCGGGCCGTCGGCCACCTGCGAGTCGATTTCCACGCCGCGGTTCATCGGGCCCGGATGCATGACGATCGCATCGGGCGCGGCGAGCGCGAGACGCTCGGGCGTGAGTCCCCAACTCTTGAAATACTCCTGCGCGGACGGCAGGAGCGCGCCGCTCATGCGCTCGTTCTGCAGGCGCAGCATGATGATCACGTCGACGCCCTTCAGGCCTTCGTCGAGATTGTGATAGACGTGCACGCCCATCTGGTCGAGGTTGCCCGGCAGGAGCGTGCGCGGGCCGATCGCGCGCACTTCGGGCACGCCCAGCGTGGTCAGCGCGTGAATGTCCGAGCGCGCGACGCGCGAATGCAGAATGTCGCCGACGATCGCCACGCGCAGCTTCGTGAAGTCGCGCTTGTAATGGCGGATCGTGTACATGTCGAGCAGGCCCTGCGTCGGATGCGCATGGCGGCCATCGCCCGCATTGATCACATGCACGTGCGGCGCGCAATGCTCGGCGATCAGATACGGCGCGCCGCTCGACGCGTGACGCACGACGAACATGTCCGCGTGCATCGCGGAGAGGTTGTTGATCGTGTCGAGCAGCGATTCGCCCTTGCTCGTCGATGACGCGTTGATATTCAGGTTCAGCACATCCGCCGACAAGCGCTTCGCCGCGATTTCGAACGTGGTGCGCGTGCGCGTCGAGTTCTCGAAGAAGAGATTGAACACCGACTTGCCGCGCAGGAGCGGCACCTTCTTCACTTCGCGGTCGGTCACGCTCACGAACTGCTCGGCGGTATCGAGAATGTGCGTGACGATCGAGCGCGGCAATCCTTCGATGGTCAGCAAGTGCTTGAGCTCGCCGTTCTTCGTGAGCTGCGGATTGCCCTTGAGGAAGCCGTACCGGAACTTGTCTTGGGTAGGCGCGCCCGTCTCGGTTGCGCCCTGAGTGGCGGTGTTCATGGTGATCCCGGGTGTTACTGGAAAGAAGCTGCGAGCGTCGCTCAGCGAGCTTCGGTCGTGAAAGTGAATCCGCCGTCCTCGCGACGCGCGAGCACGAGGTTCTGGTTCGCGGGCACTTCAACCGTCGCGCCCGTGAAGCGCGCGCCGATCGGCATTTCGCGCCCGCCGCGATCGGCGAGCGCCGCGAGGTCGATCGACGCCGGGCGGCCGTAGTCGTACAACTCGTTGATCGCCGCGCGCACCGTGCGCCCCGTCGACAGCACATCGTCGATCAGGATGATGCGGCGGCCGTTCACATCGAAAGGCAACTCGGTCGGGCGGGCCTGGCTGTGCAGGCCCTTTTTCGCGTAGTCGTCGCGATGCAGCGCGACATTCACCACGCCGAAGTGCGGTGCGTTCAGGTCCTTCGCGAGCCGCTCGGCAAGCCAAACGCCGCCGCTGTAGATGCCGGCGAGAACGGGGCCATCCGGTGCGGCAAGCGATTGTCCGAATGCAGCGCGAATCTGGTCGACCAGCGCGCGATAGAGCGACTCGGCGTCAATGGAACTCATGATCGTCGGGAAGTCCGTCGAGATATTGTTGAAGAATGACGCGGGCCGCTTCGGCGTCGATATCGTCGAAGCGGCCGCGTGCGTTGGTGCGCACGCCGCGTTCGCGCAAATCGGCTTTGGCGTCGACGGACGAGTAGCGCTCGTCCACCCATTGCACGGGCACGTTGAAACGGCCGTTCACCTGATTGCCGAAGCGCTTCGCGAGCGCGCTCATTTCATGCGGCGTGCCGTCGGGATGCATCGGCATGCCGACGACCACGGTATCGGGCTTCCACTCGTCGAGCAGCTTGCCCACTTCGACGAAGCGATATTCGCGATCGCGATTTTCCAGCGTGACGAGCGCACGCGCGTGTTTCGTGAGCGTATTGCCGACGGCGACTCCAATCCGCTTCTCGCCGTAATCGAATGCCAGCAGCGTGGCTTCGCGGCTCATGCGTGCCCTGCTTCGCCGGACAACATCGAGCGCGACACGCCGAGCAGCGAGAGCGCTGCTTCGAGGCGGTCTTCGGCCGGCACGTCGAAGATGATGCGCGGATCGGCTTCCACCGTGAGCCAGCCGTTCTTCGAGATTTCCTCTTCGAGCTGTCCCGCGCCCCAGCCGGCGTGACCGAGCGTGAGCAGGAAGCGTTCGGGGCCCTTGCCGCTCGCGACCGCTTCGAGCACGTCCTTCGACGTGGTCATGGCGAGACCGCCGGGCACGCTCATCGACGAACTGTACGGTTCGCCCTCGCCCGCTTCGTGCAGCACGAAGCCGCGCTCGGTCTGCACGGGACCGCCGAAATACACGGGCAAATGGACGAGCGGCTCGATCTCCAGCTTGAGATCGATGCGGTTGAAGAGCGACTGGAGATCGATATCGGTCGGCCGGTTGATCACGAGGCCGAGCGCGCCTTTCTCCGTGTGATCGCACAGGTAGACCACCGTTCCTGAAAACGTCGGATCGGCCATGTTGGGCATGGCGATCAGGAACTGATTCGTCAAATTGATGCGATCGGAAGTCTTGGACATAATTCAGAATTTTAACAAAGGCGCTGCGAGATGGCCGACTTTGATGTAGGTCTGGTCTGGTTTCGGCGGGACCTGCGCGCGGCAGACAATGCTGCACTCTATCATGCGCTTACACGGTGCCGCCGCGTGCTGTGTGCGTTCATTTTCGATCGCGATATTCTCTCGCCGCTCGAAAAAAAGGACCGGCGCGTGCCCTTTATCCATGCGAGCATCGTCGAACTGGATCGCACGCTACGCGAGGCCGGCGGCGCGCTGATCGTGCGGCACGGTCATCCGGTTCACGATATTCCGGAGCTCGCACGCGAATGCGGCGTCCATGCCGTGTTCGCCAACCGCGATTACGAACCGGCCGCGAAGGCGCGCGACGAGGCCGTCGCGAAGCAACTCGCGAGTCAGGACATCGCTTTTTTCACTTTCCGCGATCAGGCCGTTTTCGATCATTACGACGTGATGACATTCGCAGGCAAGCCCTACACCGTCTTCACGCCATACAAGCGCAAGTGGCTCGCCGCGCTCACGCCGGATGCGCTGAAGCCGTATGCGTCGGAGGATCATCTGAGCGCGCTCGCGAAGCCGCCGTCGGGCGTGAAGCACGCGGTTCCGTCGCTCGCCGCGCTCGGCTTTCCCGATGCGCACGGTCCCGCGTTTCCCGCGGGCACGAGCGGCGCCTATGAGCTATTCGACGATTTCCGCGACCGCATGACCGATTACGGCCGCACGCGCGATTTCCCCGCGCTGAAAGGCCCGAGCTATCTCGGCGTGCATCTGCGGCACGGCACCATGTCGATCCGCGCGCTCGCCCGCAGCGCGCACGATGCGCAGCGCCACGGCGACAAGGGTGCGGAAACCTGGCTCGGCGAATTGATCTGGCGGGAGTTCTATTTCTCCGTGCTGCACCATTTTCCGCATGTCGGCGTGGCGGACGATCATCGCGCGTTCAAGCCGGAATACGACCGCATACGCTGGGAAACGGGCGACGCCGCCGACGCCAGCTTCGCCGCGTGGTGCGCGGGTCAGACGGGCTATCCGCTCGTCGATGCGGCAATGCGGCAGATCAACACGTCCGGTTACATGCACAACCGGTTGCGCATGGTGGTCGCGAGTTTTCTGACGAAGGATCTCGGTATCGACTGGCGGCGCGGCGAGGCGTATTTCGAAGCGCTGCTGAACGATTTCGAGCTATCGAACAACAACGGCGGCTGGCAATGGGCCGCGTCGAGCGGCTGTGACGCGCAACCGTATTTCCGTATCTTCAATCCGGTCACGCAGTCGCGGAAATTCGATGCCGCGGGCAAGTTCATCCGGCATTACGTGCCGGAAATCGCGGGCCTTTCAGATCGCGATATCCACGCGCCGTGGCTCGCGAAGCCGGATGCGCTGAAGGCCGCGAAAATCTCGATCGGCGCGGATTATCCGCAGCCGATCGTCGATCACGACGCCGCCAGAAAGCGCACGCTCGCGCGCTATGACGTCGTGCGCAAGCCCGGCGCGAAAGACGCCGCGCCGCCCGAGGACGACTAACGCGCGACGAGCGCCGGCTTCTCGATCATCGCGGTGAGGGCGACGATCGACCCGCGCCCTTCCGAAGGCGCGATGCCGGCCGCCGCCTGATGCAGCATCGAACGCAGCATTTGCGCGGCGCGCTCGGGCACGGTGGCATCGATGCCGCGTGTCGCGCCTTCGGCGCCATCGGCGTGCGTTTCTCCGTGATGCGCGACGCGCCGCCACGCCAGGCCGAGCGTGTCCGCGAGCAGCGCGACATGCCCGAGGCCCAGCGCGCACGCCGCCGCGCCCAGCCGATGCGACGCGTCCGCCGCGGAAAGCGCCGCGGCTTCGTCGACCGTGCCGGTTTCGCTCGCCTGCGTGCCGCGCTCGACGAGCGCATCGATCGATGTCTCCGCGCTCTGCAGGAAATCCTCGTAGGCGGCCGCGTTCACGCGCAGCACGCCGAGATCGCGGGTCGCGGCATCGCGCGAGGCTTCCTCGCTCGCCTGCGCGGCGCCCGCTTCCCACGCGGCCTCCGATGCCGGCGTCGCGGCGACGTGCCATGCCACGGTCAGGCCGTAGTCGCGCAGCACGTCGACGTGCTCGGTGTCTTCGGGCGCCGCGCCGTATAGCGCGAAATCGCGCCACAGCAACGCGAGCGTCGCGCGCACGAGCGAACGCGGCGCGTACGTCAGCGCGTGCGCCTGGTCCGCCAGCACGAGGTTGAAGCGCGCGTAGAGACGCTTCGCGTCGGCGATATGGTCGAGCGCGCCGCCGCTGCGTTCGGCGCGCTCACGCAGCGCCCGCACCGTCGACGACGCGAGCCGCCAGAAATCGTAGGGATCGGAACCGCGCAGCTCGTCGAGACAGGTATCGAGGCGCGCGAAGGCATTGGCGGATTCTTCGGCCGATCCGCGCAGCAGCTTGAGCAGCGTCGCCTCGTAATGCGCCCGCAGGTGCGCGAGCCGCTCGGGCGCGATGCCGCGCAGCGTCGCCGGCGCGATCGCGCGGCCCGCGAGCGCGAGGTCGTCGTAGGAAACCGGCGCGACCCGCGTGTGCGCGGCCAGGAGCGCGTGCAGCCCGCGATAGTGATCGAAAAGCCCGGTCGAGCACGAGAGTTCGCGCAGATTGTGGCGCTCGACCGCGCCGCGGAACACCGCGATCGCTTCGGCGATGCGCGCGTGGCTTCCCTCCGATTCGTCGCCGAGCGGCGCGACGAGCGCGAGCGCCTCGGCGAAACGCTGCCCGGGCAGCCAGCCCGCAGAATGCAGCGCGGCGATGGCGCGCTTCAACGCGGCCCCGGTTTCGCCCTGGCGCTGGAACGCGTGCAGCGCGTCGGTCAGCGCCATTTCGGCGAGTCGCACCGACCCGCCGCGCGGATTGGGCAGGGCTTCGATGGGAACGGGCAGATCGGGACGAGATGTCATAACAAGCGCTCACAAGCCGGTTCGCGGGCGCGGTGATCGAACGCCGCCGTCGCACGCCGTTGAAAATGCGTCATCGGTAGGCGGGACGAGTGTCGCCGCGCCTGCTTCAAGCGTATGCCTCATCGAGTGGGAGCGGAAATCGAATGCGCCCGCCGAGGCTTTTCGCACCTTTCACCTTTGTTCGCCAACATCGCGCGACGCCGGAATCGCCGCAACGAACTTGCCTTACGCCACAAAAACCGAAAAATCGCGCAAACCGCACGGCGGCGGCACGCGCGCGGCACGCGCGCGGCACGCGTTGTCATATTCGAACGCGGTCCGCAAAAAACGCGCGCCGCATGACGCGAGTCATGCGGCGCGGCAGAACGACAAGATCAGATCTGAACCATCTCGAAATCTTCCTTGCGGGCTCCGCATTCGGGACAGGTCCAGTTGATCGGAACGTCCTCCCAGCGCGTGCCCGGCGCGATGCCCTCTTCGGGCAATCCCGCCTCCTCGTCGTAGATCCAGCCGCAGATCAGGCACATCCAGCTTCTGTATTCCATACTTATGCCGCGTCGATAGGTCGGTTGAAATTAGGACATGATGGTACCGTGTTGCCGTGTCGATGCCTAGCAAGCGGGCCGTCCGGGGTGCGCGCATCGTGATATCGGTCGAAACGGTCACCGCGCCGGCTTTCTGCGACCCAAGCTCGCACGCCCGAAAAAAGTGCGCAAAGAGAACAGCCGGGCGACATTAGGCCGCATAATCAGACATGACCGAGCGGGCATTCGCTCACGCGCACAAGGCGCGGGCGAGTGCCCTTAGAGCCGACCGTCCAATCAAGCAATCAATACCATAATGTCCGTTTTTGCCATGACCGGCGACTCCCCTCCGATCGTACTCACCTTCGGCCTTTTCGATCCCACGGGCGGCTCGGGCCTGCAAGCCGACCTGCTGACGCTCGCGAGCATGGGCTGCCACGGCGCGACCGTGCTCACCGGTTATGCGGTGCGCGACTCCGCCACTTGCGATGAAGTGACCGGGCTCGATCCGGACACGGTCGCGACCCAGGCGCGCATGTTGCTGGAGGACATGCCGATCGCCGCGTTCAAGATCGGTGCGGCGACGCGCGCGGAGCTGGTGTCGGCCATCGCCGAAGTCGTCTCTGATTACGACGATGTGCCGCTGATCCTCGCGCCCGATTTCACGCTCGACGACGAACACGTATTGTCCGCCGACGAACTCCGCGAATCGCTTGCCGATCTGCTCGTGCCGCAGACCACCATGCTGATCGCCGATCACGCCACGCTACTGCAACTCGCCCAGCCGGACAGCGACGCCGAATCGCCGACGCTCGATTCCGCGATTTCCCACATCCTGGCGCAAGGCTGCGAGTACGTGCTCGCGATGGAAACCGGCACGCACCGGCATGTGAACACGCTCTACAGCGAAGAGGGGCAAGTGCGGCAGGACACGTGGGAGCGCGGCGTGCAGCGCATCATGGGCCTGACCGATACGCTCGGTTCGGCCGTCGCCGCTTTGCTCGCGAACGGCCAGGAGCCCGCCGAGGCCGCGCGCGAGGCGCAGGAATACGTGTTCCAGGCCGCGCGCGCCGCTTTTCGGCCCGGCATGGGCGCGTATCTGCCGGACCGCTTCTTCTGGGCGCGCTCGAACGACGCTGACGAAGACGGCGAAACATCCGCGCTACCTGATGATCCGACGGGGCTGCCCGGAGAAGCCCGACACTGACACCCGAACAATAAGGGAGGCGACGCGAGCGCATGCCATATCGACTGCCCCATCTGCACAAGCCCGGCCCGCAAGGCGCAATCCGCATCGGCTGCGCGGGCTGGGGCCTGTCGAGCGCCGTCTCCGCGAGCTTTCCGCACGAAGGCACGCACCTCGAACGCTATTCGCATGTGCTGACCTGCGTCGAGATCAACTCCAGTTTCTACAAGCCGCATCGCGAGCAGACCTACGCGCACTGGGCGGAGAGCGTGCCCGAATCGTTCCGCTTTTCGGTCAAGCTGCCGAAGGCGATCACGCATGATGCGCGTCTCGTCGATACCGGTTCCCTGCTCGATGAATTCCTTCAGGCAGCCGGACACCTGGGCGACAAGCTCGGCTGCTGGCTCGTGCAATTGCCGCCGAGCCTGCCCTTCGATCACGACATCGCCGAAACTTTTCTCAAGGCCCTGCGCGAGCGCACGAAGCTGCCGGTCGCATTCGAGGCGCGCGAGCATAGCTGGTTCACGACGCACGCGGCGGCGCTGCTGAAGGCGCATCACATCGCGTACGTGGACGCCGATCCGATCCCCGATGAATGCGAGATCAAACATCGCGCGGACGCGTCGCTGGTTTATGTGCGGCTGCACGGCTCGCCCGAGCTCTACAAGTCTTCCTACGACTACACCTATCTCGACGACCTCGCGCGCACCCTGCATAATCGCGCGAAAAAAACGCCTGAAGTCTGGTGCATCTTCGATAACACCGCCGAGGGCCATGCGCAGCCCAACGCGCTGCATCTGATGGAACGCTTGCGGATTCATCACAAAGTCTGACCACGTTCGACGCTACGGAGGGTTTCCCGATGCATAAGCCGGCAGCACGAATCGCCCGTTTGCTTGGAGCCACGCTGTTCGTTTCGCTGTTCAATCTTGCCCTGCCCGCTCACGCCCAGATTGCCGCGCCGCCGCCTGGCGCCACGCCGGCGGGCGACGGCACGTTCCTGCTGACGATCTTCCTCAAGCACGATGAATCGAAGACGCTGCCGCAAATCAATCAGCAACTGAAGGAACAAGGCTACTTCAAGCAGTTTCCGCCGCCGGGCGTGGAAGTGGTGTCGTGGTACGTGATGATGGGCATCGGGCAGGTGGTGACGCTGCGCGTGCCCGCCGACCGGCTGCGCGAAGTGAACCGCGCGATCGAGACCACCGCGTGGGGCGGCTATCGAACGGAGTTTTATCCGACCTACGACTACAAGGCCGCCGCGCAGAAACTCCGCGACGAGATGAACAAATAGCCTTTGCATGGACGAAAAAAAACCCGCATCGCTGCGGGTTTTTTCTTGGCACGGCGCGAAACCTCTTTCGAAGTCCGCGCCGATGCAATCGGCCAAAGCCAGATTACATGTCCATGCCCATGCCGCCCATGCCGCCGGGCATGCCGCCAGGCATCGGCGAGTCTTCCTTCGGCAGTTCGGCAACGGCTGCGTCGGTCGTCAGCAGCAGGCCTGCCACCGATGCCGCGTTTTGCAGCGCGGTGCGCGTGACCTTCGTCGGGTCGACGACGCCGGCTTCAACCAGGTCACCGTACTCGCCGGTGGCCGCGTTGTAGCCGTAGTTGCCCGTACCTTGAGCAACAGCCGCCACCACGACGGAAGCTTCTTCGCCGCCGTTCGTGACGATCTGGCGCAGCGGCTCTTCCATTGCACGCAGAACGATCTTGATGCCTGCGTCCTGATCGGCGTTGGCGCCCTTCAGGCCGTCGATCGCACGACGAGCACGGATCAGCGCAACACCGCCGCCCGCCACGATGCCTTCTTCCACAGCTGCGCGCGTTGCGTGCAGTGCGTCTTCGACACGTGCCTTCTTTTCCTTCATTTCGACTTCGGTCGCAGCGCCGACCTTGATCACCGCAACGCCGCCAGCCAGCTTGGCCACGCGTTCTTGCAGCTTTTCACGGTCGTAGTCCGACGTCGCTTCTTCGATCTGCGTGCGCACTTGCTTCACGCGCGCTTCGATGTTCGCGGCTTCGCCAGCGCCATCGATGATCGTCGTGTTTTCCTTGCCCACTTCGATGCGCTTTGCCTGGCCCAGTTCAGCCAGCGTCGCCTTTTCGAGCGTCAGGCCGGTTTCTTCCGCAATCACTTGACCGCCGGTCAGGATCGCGATGTCTTCCAGCATGGCCTTGCGACGGTCGCCGAAGCCCGGAGCCTTGACGGCGACGGTCTTCAGGATGCCGCGGATGTTGTTGACGACCAGCGTAGCGAGCGCTTCGCCTTCGACGTCTTCCGCGATGATCAGCAGCGGACGGCCAGCCTTCGCGACTTGTTCCAGAACCGGGAGGAGGTCACGAATGTTCGAGACCTTCTTGTCGTGCAGCAGCACGAACGGGTTGTCCAGAACGGCGACTTGCTTGTCCGGGTTGTTGATGAAGTACGGCGACAGGTAGCCGCGGTCGAACTGCATGCCTTCCACGACGTCCAGCTCGTCTTGCAGCGACTTGCCGTCTTCGACGGTGATGACGCCTTCCTTGCCGACCTTGTCCATCGCTTCAGCGATGCGCTCGCCGATCGACGTGTCGCTGTTCGCCGAGATCGAGCCAACTTGCGCGATTTCCTTGTTGGTCGTGCAGGGCTTGCTGATCTTGCGCAGTTCTTCGATTGCTGCGGTGACGGCCTTGTCGATGCCGCGCTTCAGGTCCATCGGGTTCATGCCCGATGCGACGTACTTCATGCCTTCGCGAACGATGGATTGCGCGAGCACGGTAGCGGTCGTGGTGCCGTCACCTGCGTTGTCGCTGGTCTTGGAAGCCACTTCCTTGACCATTTGCGCGCCCATGTTCTGGAGCTTGTCCTTCAGTTCGATTTCCTTCGCGACCGAAACACCGTCCTTGGTGACCGTCGGGCCGCCGAACGAGCGCTCGAGCACGACATTGCGGCCCTTCGGACCCAGCGTGACCTTGACGGCGTTGGCCAGGATGTTCACGCCTTCGACCATCTTGGCGCGTGCGGAATCGCCAAAAGTGACTTCTTTAGCTGCCATATCCAAACTCCTTGATTCGATTCGATTTTCCGGCTTCGCCCAGCGCGCCCGAAACGGGCTGCGGCTTGTTGGCGAAGCCGAACGTGCAGGAAGGATGCTTACTTGACCAGAACGGCCATGATGTCTTCTTCGCGCATGACGAGCAGTTCCTGCCCGTCGACCTTGACGGTCTGGCCAGCGTACTTGCCGAACAGGACGCGGTCGCCGACCTTCACGTCGAGGGCGTTCTGCACGCCCTTGTCATCGCGCTTGCCCGGGCCGATGGCCAGGACTTCGCCTTGATCCGGCTTCTCAGCCGCTGCTTCCGGGATCACGATGCCCGATGCGGTCTTGGTTTCCTGGTCCAGACGTTTGACGATGACGCGATCGTGCAAAGGACGAAGGTTCATACACACTCCTCTCTTGATTGAGACTGAAACGCGGGAAAACCCGTCCGTTGAGAACAATCTCGCCGGACGGCAATCTTGTTAGCACTCTCGTGCAGTGAGTGCTAATTATATGGACCGAGTTTGACAATTTCAAGGAGGGTACGAGCGGGGAATCCCGTAGTGGCCGGATTTATCGAACTTTGCGCTTCGTGTTCGGGACGTGGCGCGGGGACTTCGTCGGACATTCCGCGCCTGAATAAGTTTTCGACGGAGCGCGAATGATCGGCATAGCTAGGGTAAACCTTGGGTACCACCGTGACTTTGCTATGCGGCGTTCCACGCCAGACGCATGAAGTTCACGCTCTCGCGCATCGACGCAAGCGGTTCATCCTTGAAGCCGCACTCCGCACTGAGCAAACCCTGATAGCCACATGCTTTGAGATGACCGAAAAAGCTCGGGTAATCGTAGGAGCCCGTGCCCGGATTCAGCCGGCCGGTGTCGGCGAGATGAATATGCGCGAGCCACGCGCAATGTTCGCGTAACTCGTCGAGCGGCTCGTTCTCTTCGTCCATGTGATAGAAGTCCGCCAGTCCGCGCACTTCGGGTCGGTTCAGCTTCCTCGCGAGCCGCGCGCCATCGCCGACGCTGTTCACCAGATTCGACTCCTTGCGATTCAACGGCTCGATCGCGAGCGTGGTGCCGCTGCCTCGCAAGGCGTCCGCGCACCATTCGAGCGCGCTCAGGAATTCGTCTTCCGCCTGCGCCTGAGTCCAGCCTTCGGGAATGTTGCGCGTCCAGCCGCTGCCGAGCACGACCACGCGCGCTCGCGCAATCGTCAGCAATTCGACGACGCGATCGAAATACGCACGATTGCGACGCTCGTCTTTCTCCGGACCGACGATGCGCGCATCGTGCGGGAACAAATAGCTGAAGGCGCTCGCGGGCAACGGCAGGTCAGCAACCCTCGTCTTTGCATCGGCGAACGATGCGTCGTCTTCGAGTTTCATCGGCACGAGCTGCGCCTCGATGTAGTCGAGCCCGGCCTCCTTCATCAAGCTCGCGTTTTGCAGCGGCCCGCACCAGCCGAATTGGGGTGTCGTCGTCATGTCGCTTTCTCGTAAGAGGATGGGCTCAAGCGCAGCACTTCCGGCGTCGTCGTCGGCTGCGCGCGCCGCGCAGTTGCCAAATGTGCGCGTTTGCATCGACTTCCTCAAGCAGGAACTTGCGCACGGCGAATTTGCCTTGTGGCAGGCGGCGTCGGCAACTGACGAACGCGACGCCTGATCGCGGCGCGATCTCGCTCACTCAGCGCAGGCTGCTGAATAGCTGCGCCATCAGATCGCGCAGCCAGCGATTGCCCGCTTCATGGTGATACCGCGCGTGCCAGTGCTGCCGGACCGCAAAACCCTCCACGGGAATCGGGCACGGATGAAGCGAAAGGCCATTGACCTTTGCGAGCGTCTGCCCGATGTGCCGCGGCAGCGTGGCGATCAAATCGGTTGTCTGGATGATCGCGCCCAGTCCGAGAAAGCCGGGCAGTTCCAGAACGACATCCCGCTCGATCTGCTCGCGCACGAGCGCCTGCTCCAGCAGTTGAGCGCCGGTGCCGGCCGCGATCGCGACGTGGCTTTCCGCACGGTACTGCTTCACACCGAGCTTTGCGCGCACACGCGGATGATGCGGATTGGTCAGGCACACCCAATCCTGCGTATAGAGCTGTTGCTGATAGATGCCGCAGCCTAGCCAGGGCACATGGCCGACGGCCAGATCGGCCTCGCCCGACTCCAGCGCACGTTCCGTGTTGCCGTCGATTCTCGCCGCCTCCAGACGAATGCCCGGCGCCTGGGCGCGGACATGCGCAAGCATTCGCGGCAGTAGCGTGATATGGCTCGCATCGGTCATGCAGATGCGAAACCGTCGCTTCGCCGTAGCGGGATCGAACGCGATTTCCCACGCGGTGAAGCGCCGCAACGATTCGAGAATCTCCCGGCACGGCCCGATCAGCGCATCGGCCTGCGGGGTCGGCGCCATGCCGCCTGGCGTACGGATAAACAACGGGTCTTGCAGATGCTCGCGCAGACGTCCGAGCCAGATGCTGATGGTCGGCTGACTCTGGCCAAGCTTCTCGGCCACGCGCGTGACGTTGCGAGCGTCGTAAAGAAGGTCGAAAAGCTGCAGCAGCTTCAGGTCCGGCAGTTCGGTCGGAATCATGGCGTTATTACCGTACGCAATGATGTCATTGTAGCCATTGCATTGCCATGATGAGCGGCAACTCCTATCGTGGCGTCAACACATCAGGGAGACGCCATTGAAGATCGCAATTCTCGGGGCCGGCGCGCTGGGCTGCGCCATCGGTTCCACACTCTCGCAGGGCGGTCACGAAACCTGGCTGATCGACCGCTCGCCGGCGCACGTCGATGCGATGCGCCGCGACGGCCTGCAAGTCGACGATACCGATGGTTCCCGACGCGTCAAAGTCCGCGCGGCCACTAAAGCCGCCGAAGTCGGCGCGGTGGATCTTGTCGTCGTGCTGGTCAAGTCCTTCCATACCGATTCGGCCATGCGCGGCGCGCTCGATCTCATCGGGCCTGAAACGCTGGTGCTTTCGTTGCAGAACGGCCTCGGCCATGAAGACGTGCTCGCCGACGTCGTGGGCCGCGAGCGCGTGCTGGCGGGCAAGACGTATGTCGGCGGCGTGCTGCGCGGGCCGGGACATATCCAGTCCGGCGTGAAAGGGAAACTGACCTACATCGGCGAACTCGACGGCCGGCTCACCGCGCGGGTGCAGGCGATTGCCGACGCCTTCAATGCGTCGGGGCTGATGACCACGGTGAGCGACAACATCCTCGGCACGATGTGGGACAAGCTGCTGATCAATGTCGCGACGGGCGCGATAACGGGCATCACCCGTCTCACTTACGGACAGCTCTACGAGGAACCCGTTCTCAAGGCGACCGCGCTCGCGGCCGTTGCCGAAGCGATGGCTGCAGCGAAGGCGGCGGGCGTCACGCTGTCCATCACGGACCCGGAACAGGCGTGGACGCTCGCGTCCGAAGGACTGCCCTCGGCCTTCAAGACGTCGATGCTGCAAAGCCTCGAAAAAGGCTCGATCACCGAGATCGACTTCATCAACGGAGCAGTCGTGCGCTGGGGTGAACGCCTCGGCGTGCCGACTCCGGTCAACGCCACGCTGGTTGCATGCATCAAGGGCATCGAGCGCGCCATGACGGACCTTCAACGTGAAGGAGCGCGAGCATGAGCGCATCGAAAGCCTATCTGGAGCATGTCGCCATCTTCGTGAAGGACATTCACTGGCACATCCGCTTCTTCGAAGACGTGCTCGGCATGACGATGCGCGAAGTCGACGGCTCCGTCGATGAACCTCGCCAGTACTGGACGCTCGGCGGCCTGCAATTCATTCATGACCCGAAGCACGAAGCGCCGGAAGGCCGGCTCGCGCATCTCGGCGTGATGTGCGAAGACCTCGAAGCCGCGTTGAGCGCCGCGGAACGCTACGACGCCACGGCGATGGCGCAGGGCCGCAACTGGCTGCGTCTGCCCGACGGTCTCGCCGTCGAACTGATCCAGGCGAAGCCGGCCTCGTGCGTTGCGCGGACCCTCGAAATCAATCCGCGTGCGGAGGCTTGAACATGAACATCATCGATAAATACTGGGACGATGCGCGCGAAGGCGACGAGTGCGTAAGCCCGACATACACCGTCACAAAAGCGCGCATTCTGGCGTACGCGGATCTCACCGGCGATCACACGCCCGTGCATGTCGACGAGGAATTCGCCAACGCGAGTCATTTCGGTTCGATCGTCGCGCATGGCCTCTTCGGACTCTCGATCGCCGATGGCCTCAAGACGCAAAGCGACTATCGCTTTCTGCCGGGCATGTCGCTCGGCTGGACGTGGGACTTCAATCTGCCGATCAAGGTCAACGACGTGCTGCACGTCAAATTCCGCGTGGGCGCGATGCGCGCGAGCAGGAGCCGGCCTGACTGGGGCATCGTCGTGTTGCCGTCCGAGCTGATCAATCAGCATGGCGAGGTCGTGCAGCATGGCGAGCATCGTCTGATGGTGCCGCGCCGTCCGGGAGCGTTCTGATGCAAGCCCGTCCTCTCGAAGGTATTCGCGTCGTCGATTACAGCCACTTTCTCGCCGGTCCGTATGTCGGACGCTGCCTCGCGGCGCTCGGCGCGGAAGTCATCAAGGTCGAACGTCCCGGCAGCGGCGATGCCGGACGCCAGCACGCCACCGTGCTCGACGATCAACAAAGCGCCTACTTCCTGCAGCTCAACATGGGCAAGCGCGGCGTGAGCGTCAACATGAAAGACCTGCGCGGCAAGGCGTTCATGCAGCGTCTGTGCGACTCGGCGGACGTGTTCATCGAAAACTACCGGCCCGGTGCGCTCGACAAGCTCGGGCTCGGTTATGCGGCGTTGTCGGAACGCAATCCGAAGCTCGTCTATTGCTCGATCTCGGCCTACGGTCATACGGGACCGGATGCGCATCGCGCGGGCTTCGGCCTGATCGCGGAAGCGAAGAGCGGCATCATGCAGATGATCGGCAATCCCGGCGAGCCACCGCCCTTGATGCGCATCTCGCTCGGCGACATGTACACGGGCATTCACGCGGTGGCCGCGATCAACGCCGCGCTGCTCGGCCGCGTGAAAAGCGGGCGCGGTCAGCACATCGACATGGCGTTGTACGACACGCTCGTGTCGATGCACGAATACGCCGTGCAGTGCTACACGACGCAAGGCGTGCTGCCCGAGCAGACCGGTCACGACATGCCGACATCGACACTCTACGGCGTATTCCGCGCCGCCGATGGCGATCTCGTGATCGCCGCTCAGGTCGATGATTCGTGGAAGCGTTTCGCCGCGCTGATCGAGGCGAACGGCGGCCCGGCAGGCTTCGGCGTCGATGCGCGATTCCACACGCTCAACGGGCGCAATGCGCATCGCGTGGAAATCCTCGACGCGGTGAAGCCCTGGGTGGCCGCGCGAGCGGTCGCGCAAGTGCTCGCGTTGCTGGACAGCGTGGATGTTCCATGCGCCAAGGTGCAGCGCATCGACGAAGTGCTGGCCGATCCGCAGATCGTCGCGCGCGGCATGGTGATCGAGCAGCAGCATCCGCGCTTCGGCACGCTGCGCCTGCCGAACTTGCCCTTCCGCTTTTCCGATTGCGACACGACGATCCGCGAAGTCGGGCCGGACCTCGGTCAGCACAATGCGGAAGTCGCGGCGTCACTCGGTTTCGATGCAGCCGAGATCGACGCCATGCAGACCGAAGGCGTTCTATTTTCGAAGTGAGGCGACGATGACGGACCAGTACGCGGTGATCGGCAATCCGATCGGACACACCAAATCTCCCCTGATTCATGGCCTTTTCGCCGAGGAAACGCAGCAGGACATGGCTTATACGGCGATCGAAGGACCGCTGGAACCCGAGCAAGCCTTTGCCGAAACCGTGCGCGCGTTCGCGGCGGCGGGCGGCCGGGGCATGAACGTCACCGCGCCGTTCAAGCTGAAGGCCTTCGCGATGGCGGACGAACGCAGCGAGCGCGCGGAACTCGCCGGTGCCGTCAACGCGATGAAGTTCGAGGGCGGCCGCATCATCGCAGAGAATTTCGATGGCATCGGACTCGTGCGGGACATCGAAGTCAATCTGGAACTGCCGATGGCAGGCAGGCGCGTCCTGCTGCTGGGCGCAGGCGGCGCGGCGCGCGGAGCGTTGTTGCCGTTCCTGTCGGCGCGGCCGGCCGAGCTTGTCATCGCCAATCGTCACGTGGACAAGGGCCAGGCGCTTGCGGCGCAGGTGGCTGCGCGCGGTCCGATCGTCGCTTGCGGCTACGGCGATCTCGAAGCAATGGGACGCTTCGATCTCGTGGTCAACGCGACATCGGCCAGTCTCACGGGTGACCTGCCGCCGGTTCCGCCGAGCGTGTTCAGCCATGAAGGCGCGGCTTATGAACTGGCCTACGGAAAACGGCTGACGCCCTTTCTGCGGCTCGCGCGCAATGCCGGTGTGCGCAACGTCGCCGACGGCGTCGGCATGCTGGTCGAACAGGCAGCCGAAGCGTTCGACTGGTGGCGCGGCGTCCGTCCGAAAACGCGAACCGCAATCGATCGGCTCACGGTGCCACTGGACTAACGCGTACGACGGAGCGACGAATGAAGAACATCCTGATGCTGCACGGTATCAACCACAACATGTTCGGCAAGCGCGACCCGGTGCAGTACGGCACCATCACGCTGGCTGAGATCGATACGCGGCTGCGGGCGCTCGGCGCCGAACTCGGCGTGCAGGTCGAATCGTTTCAGACGAATAGCGAAGGCGCGATGTGCGAGCGCATTCACCAGGCGTTCGAACAGCGTTGCGACGCCGTGCTGATCAACGCCGGTGCATGGACCCACTATAGCTACGGCATCCGCGATGCGCTGGCCATTCTCACGTGCCCGGTCGTGGAACTGCACATGTCCAACATTCACGCGCGTGAGGCGTTTCGGCATCACTCGGTATTCGCCGAGGTCGTCGATGGGCAGATTTGCGGCTTCGGCGTGGAGAGCTATCTGCTGGCGTTGCGGGCAGCGGTCGCTCACAGCAAGAGCAACTAAGGTAATCGCGCCTCACTTGCTCATGTATTTGAGCGCCAATGCCTCGTACAGCGGCGGCGCGAAGAGCCGCGACACCTGACTCGAAATCAACGCGGTGGCCATCAGCGACAGCACGAGCGCGTGACCATTGATCATCTCGATGACGATCACGAATGCCGTAATCGGACTCTGCGTGACCGCCGCGAGATAGCCCACCATGCCGAGCGCGATCAGCATCGGCAACTGCATGCCGCCGAAGACCTGGTGAAGCGCGTTGCCGATGCCCGCACCGATCGCGAGCGACGGCGCGAAAAGGCCGCCGGGCGCGCCGGGAAGATACGAACCGACCATCGACGCCATTTTCAGCAGCGGATAGCTCGCGCCGAGCGTGGAATTGCCTTCGAGCATGCCGCGCGCTTCCGCGTAGCCGCTGCCGAACGTGTGACCGCCCGCGACCACACCGATCACGGCGATGAACAAGCCGCACGCCGCGCCGAACGCCACCGGATGCGACTGACGCCAGCCGACGAGCCACGCGGGCATCCAGCGCTGCGTGTTCAGCAATAGCCAGCAGAATATCCCGCCTGCGACGCCCGTCACGGCGCCGAGCAGGATGACCGCGAGCGCGAGCGAATCGGGGAAATGCCCGTCCAGACTGATCGTGCCGAAATAGGTGTAGTTGCCTTGCAGCGCGAGCGACACGATACCGGCGAAGATGATCGCCGTGATCAGCACGCCGCTCGTGCGCTGCTCGAAGCTGCGCGTGAGCTCTTCGATGGCGAAAACCACGCCGGCCAGCGGCGCATTGAACGCGGCCGACAATCCGGCGGCCGCGCCCGCAAGCGCCAGCTTGCGCTCCATCGCGCCGCCGCGAATGCTGAGCAAGCGCGACGGATAGAAACGACGCAGGCTGTACATGAGCGCCGCGCCGACATGGATGGTCGGCCCTTCGCGCCCGATCGTGAAGCCGCCGAGAATCGACAGAAACGATATGGCGATCTTGCCAACGAGAATACGGATGGTAAGCAGCCGAGGCCCGAGTTCCCGCCCTTCATGCAGTGTCGCGATGACCTGCGGAATGCCGCTGCCTTCCGAACCTGGGAAAAAACGGCGCGTGAGCCAGACGCAGAACGCGGCGATGGCAGGCGTGATCACCAAAGGCAGCCACCAGTAGATGGCCGTGAAGCGCAGGAACGTGTCGTACCCGAAGTCGATCAGCCGCGCGTACATGACCGCGATGAGCCCGGTCGCGACCGCGCCGAGCCAGAACACGCCGTAGTGCAGCCATAGCCGCCTGCCGCGCAATATCGTGCGTCGGTCGATCAATCCGGGAATGCGCATCACAAATAGTCGAACTTGAATTTAAGGCACATTGTGACATAAATTCGAATCGGCCCGGCGCGTGCGCTATCGGCTCATTCCTGTCTTTCGTTGAACACCCAGCCGAACGATCCGTAGTGCGTCTTGTGCTCGGCCGCGAGCTTGAGCAGACATCGCTCGCCTTTTGCCGTCAGATGCACTTGCACCTGCCGGCGATCGGTCTTGTCGGTTTTGCGCGTGACGAGGCCCGCCGCCTCGCAACGCGACACCAAGGCAGCGGTTCCGTTGGGCGCGGCCTGCAAACGTTCCGCGAGTTCGCCGACGGTCGCCCACTGCCGCTCGGGAAATCCGCGAACGTGCAGAAGCAACTGATATTGAAGCGACGTGATTCCGGCGACATTGGAGATTTCTTCCGACACACGCAGGAACTTGCGCAGCTCGTAGCGGAAGAGGGACATCGCTTCCAGATCGTGCTTGTCCGGAAGCGTGGTTTTGGGTTTGGTGCTCGATGACATAGGTGATCCTGATTCGACATCATATCGGCGGATCATACCTAGTTTTGATTCGCGGCCAGCAGCGCCCGCAACTTTGCTTCGTCATGCAAAATTTTAGTGCGGGAACCCGGACGTGCAACGCCCGGTCCCGCTCTCCTTCGTCTTACTGCGACATCGCGCCCGATGCGGGATGATCCATGCCCATCGCATCGTTCTTCTTCATCTTGTCGCCCTTGCCCATCGAGTCCTTGGACATGGCACCCTTTTTCATCGATTCGTGAGACATGTTGTCTTTCTTCATCGTGTCGTGGGACATCGCGTCGTTCGACATCGCGCCGCTTGCCTGTGCGAACACGGACGATGCACCCATTGCCAGCGCCGCTGCGAATACTGCCGTCATCAGTTGCTTCATGGTTTCTCTCCTTGGTGAGTCAAAAATGGCATCCGGACAATCCGGAACCGTTGATCGATTCGGCGCTCAGGATCCGCCGAACCAGTTGTACCCCTGGTCGACCCAATAGCCGCCCGGATAGGTGTTGGTCACGAATATCTCGACGATGTGCTTCGGGTTTTTGTAGCCGAGCTTGGTCGGCATGCGCAGCTTCATCGGATAGCCATATTTCGCCGGAAGACGCTGGCCGTCGTACTCGAACGTGAGGAGCGTCTGCCGATGCAGCGCCGTCGGCATGTCGATGCTTTCGTAGTAGTCGTCGGCACAGCGGAAGCCGACGTACTTCGCCGTCGTGTCCGCGCCCACGCGCCGCAGGAACTCGGAGAACGGCGTGCCGCCCCAGCGCCCGATCGCACTCCAGCCTTCGACGCAGATGTGCCGCGTGATCTGCTCCTCGTGCGGCAGCGCATACAGTTCCGGCAACGTCCACACGCGCTGTCCCGTCACGAGCCCGCTCACCTTCAGGCGATAGTCGCTGCCGTTCACCGCAGGCACCTCGTCGATCCCGTAGAAGGCATTGAACGGAAACGGCCGCGTGAGCTGCGCTTCGGTGTAGGTCGGCGCGAGCTGCTTCGGGTCGAAGAGAAGCGCCTGCGCGCGATCGTTCAGGCGCGATACGGCGGTGAGAAACTTGTTGACGGAATCGTCGTCCGTGATCGAGCAGCCGGTCAGGAGCGAAAGGCCGCCCAAGGTCAGCATGCGCTTGCCGAAGAGCCGTCGCGACGGCATGTCCAGTTCGCGGCGCGCATCCGCCAGCACGGAAGCACGATCGACCGTGATGATTCGCTTGTCGTTGGATTTCATGGCATGTTCCTGAAATACATCAGCGGCCGCGCAACATCGTCAGGAGCGAGCGCGGCACGAGCGCGACCATCGCCACATGCACGACGACGAACGCCGCCATCACCGCCATCGCGCAGAAGTGCACGACGCGCGCGCTGTCATAACCGCCCATCAGTTCGCGCAAGAGCGGGAATTGCACGGACTTCCAGATCGCGAGCCCCGAAAGCACGAGCACGATCAGATCGGCGACGACCACGAGATACGCGAGCTTCTGCACCGCGTTGTACTGGCGCAGATCGGCGTGCGCGAGCTTGCCGCGCAACGCCGCGACGAAATCGCGCAGCACCGCGCGCGGCGACAAGGGAAAGAACTTCGAGAAGAACCGGCCGCTCGCGACGTTGAGCGCGACATAGACGATGCCGTTGAACACGAGCAGCCACATCGCCGCGAAATGCCACTGCAATGCGCCGCCGAGCCAGCCGCCGAGCGTGATCGAAGGCGGAATGACGATGTCCCGGAACACGGGCGACGCGTCGTAAATGCGCCATCCGGACAGCATCATGATCAGCGCCGCGACTGCATTGAGCCAGTGCGTGACGCGCAGCCACAGCGGATGGATCGGTGTTGTTTCGGACGCTGACGCCAGTGGCGCTTTCATCGTTTCCATGTCGGTCCCCTGAATCTCGAACTACCAGTTAATTCGTCGCCGAGGCATCGCCGGTTACAGCGTTCGATCGATTAATTCGATGCGCGAAAAATTACAGACCATGTGTAACCCGTGGAGGGCAGAGAACGAACTAGCGATAGGCAGGAGGGAACTGACGAACATGAATCAGGACGGCGTCATTGCAGCGCACCACGGCTTCGGATACTGTGTGATGACCGAACCAAAGCACAGCGCGGCGCTCGCTCCGGCAGCGGCGCGCAAAACTTCGTCCCGTAATCCCGCCCATACAGGAACCATGTCGCACGACGCGGAAAGCCGGCTGAAAGCGTTGTTCATCAGCGGACTCGATGGCGATCAGAACGCATATCGCGGCTTTCTGCAGGCGCTCACGCGGCATTTGCGGGGCTATCTGCGAAAGCGCATTCCGCATCGGCTCGACGATGTCGAGGACCTCGTCCAGGAAATTCTGCTGGCCGTGCATAACGCGCGACACACCTATCGGCCGGACGAGCCGTTGACGGCGTGGCTGCACGCGATCGCGCGCTACAAGCTGATGGACTTCTTCCGCTCCCACGCGCGACGCGAGTCGCTGAACGTTCCGCTCGACGATCACGAGGAACTGCTCGCCGCCGCCGACGATGAACCCGCCGAGGCGCGGCATGACATCGGCAAGCTGCTTGAACATCTCCCGGACAAGCAGCGTCTGCCGATCGTTCACATGAAGCTCGAAGGGTTGTCGGTGACGGAAACCGCGCGCCTCACCGGGCTTTCCGAATCGGCGGTCAAGGTGGGCGTGCATCGCGGACTCAAGGCGCTCGCGGCTAAAATCCGGGGACTAAGATGAAGACCGACGAACTCATCTCCCTCCTTTCGAATCAGGTGACACAGGTCGACCGTGCGGCCATCGCACGCCGGTTCGTCCAGGCGTTGCTGATCGGCGCGGCGGGCTCGCTGGTTTTGATGAGCATCGTGTTCGGCATTCGTCACGATCTCGGCAGCGTCGCGCGTACGGGCATCTTCTGGGCGAAGCTGGCGTTTCCGCTGGCGGTTGCCATCGGCGCGATGTTCACCATCGCCCGGATCGGCCGGCCCGGTGCACGCGCGGGGTATTCGTGGGCGCTCGTCGCGTTGCCGTTCGCCGCGGTGTGGATCGCGGGCTGGATGGCCGTCGACAGCGCCGGCGCGAATGCGCGCGCAGCGCTGGTGCTCGGCCAGACGTGGCGCACCTGCCCGTTCAATATCCTGCTTCTTTCGATACCGACCTTCCCCGCCGCGTTCTGGGCCATGCGCTCGCTCGCGCCGACGCGGTTGCGGCTCGCCGGTGCCGTCGCCGGGTTGCTGGCAAGTGCGACGGCGACGATCGTCTATTGCCTGCATTGCCCCGAAATGAGCCCTGCGTTCTGGGGCGTGTGGTACGCGATCGGCATGCTGATGCCGGCGCTCATCGGCGCATGGCTGGGCCCAAGGCTTCTGCGCTGGTAATGCGCTAGCCGAAGACGCGCGCCCATGCCACCCGGATGCGGCGCGCCCGATCTTCGAGAAGATACGAAGCGAGCAGCGCCAGAAGTCCCGAGACGACGCCCGTCAGTACGTGCTCGACGTAGGGCAAACGGTAATGGCTCGCGTGCGCGTAGGTATCGCCGATCGCAGTCAGCAAGCCGACGATCGCCGCATTGCCATAGCGGTTTTCATAGAGCTTCGCGGCGGGCGTGAAAGTCAGAAGCACCGCCAGAAGGCCCGTGAGCAGTCCGGTCTTGAAGGCTACCGACCAGTGCGCCATGCTCGCGATGTTGCTCCAGCTTCCCGGCATGCAGGTCATGCACGCGCTGGTCGGCTGCCAGAAACGTTGCACGAACAATTTGACCCGACGCTTCAACTCGATTGACATGATCGACGTCCCACACTCGTTGATCAATGAAGATTCGACTCGCCCGAGAGCGCGCCATCGATGGCTTCCAGCGCGTAAATGAAACCGGACTTCCGGCCCTCGTGCCCGATCCGCTGAAGCTCGTTCATCAGCGCAGCGTCCCTATCACCCCTTCCATACGAGACGAGCGCATGTGCGCGCGCCACGTAGAACCGGGAAAAGAGCGATGGTTCACGGCACGCATATTCCTCGAAAGCCGCGGCGTGATGCGCGGCCGCATCCCAGCGACGCCGGTCGATGCACGCTTCTATCGCGTCACGTCGAAAGAGAAAGTGATTGTGGCTGACCGCACCGGCCGCGAGCAGCGCCTCGCCTTCCGCCAGCGCGTCTTCGAAGACATCGATGTCGTCTGTCGCACGCGCGAGGACGCCGAGATAGTGTGCGCCCAGATAAGCCATGCCGGTCTCGCGGCTGATCGACAGCGCTTCTGCGATATCGTCCAGCGCTTCGCGCCTTCGCCCGGCGACCCGATGCAACTCCGCGCGCAAAGCGAGCGCTTCGCCTTCGAACCTTCGCGACTTCAACTCGCGCGCACATTGCAGCGCAGGATCGACATGTTCTGAGGCGCGATCCCATTCGGCGAGATCGTGCAGGCAATGCCACGCGGCGTGATGAGCGACGGCGAGCGCCCGCAGATGCCTCACTTTCTCCGCCGCCGCGACACTCGCGAGCGCGGCATCGAGGCCGGCCTCCGTCTTGCCTGCGAACCATGCCGTGATGGCGCGCATCGGAAGATTGGCCACCTCGATTCGTCCGAACCCGTGGCGTTTGCACAGCTCGATGCATCGGCTGAACGCGTCGTGGGCACTGATCATCCGGCCGCGCATGTACTCCGCGTCGCCGAGCCCGCCCAGCGCCGCCGCCTCCTGCTCGGGGTCGTCCGCTTCGCGCGCGAGTGCGAGGCTGCGTCCGTGTTCGCGCACGCAGCCTTCGATATCGCCGCGCGGAAAACATAGATTGCCGCGCAGGAAGTGGATGCGCGCGGCGTCGCGCTGAAGACCGTGGGCCGCGGCGGCGTCGGCGGCGAGGTGAAGATCGGACCATGCGCCGTCGAGATCGTCCGTGACGCGTTTGACGGTAGCGCGCCCGATCCAGGCCGCGCAACGTTGCGCATCCGACTCCGCGACGTCGAGCGCGGCTTCGAATGCCGCGAGCGCCGATCGCATGTCGCCGGCGTCATGCAGGATATCGCCGCGAAGACATTCGAGTTCGACGCGGTCGCTGCTTGCGTTCGCGAGCTGAAGCCCGCGTTCGACGAGCCGCAGCGCGGATTCATGGCGGTACGCGCTCGCCTGCGAGCGCGCCGCGTCGCAATAGGCGCGCGCCGCCTCGCTATCCGCCGCGCGATCGAGGTGTTCGGCCCGCAGGAGCGGGTCGCGTCCGGCGTACCACTGCGCGGCGCGACGATGCAACTCGCGTCGCCGGCTTTTCAGCAAGCCGTCATAGACTGCATCGCGAATGAGTGCGTGATGGAAGATGAATCCGGCGCCCTGACGTCGCAACAAGAGACTCATCACGAGCGGCTCCATTGCGGCGCCGGCGCCATCGACGAGATATTCGACCGCGTCTTTATCGAAGAGTTGACCGAGTACCGAGGCCGCCTGCAGGACGGTCTTGTCGACGGCATCGAGCCGATCCAGCCGCGCCTGCACGAGACTTCGCACCGTGCCCGGCACGCCGGTTTCGTCGCTTTCCTCCGCATTGCCAAGCAGTTGCTCCAGAAACAGCGGATTGCCCGCCGCCCGCTCGATGCAGCGCGCCGCCAGATCCGCCGCCGCACCGGGAAACGATGCGGCCATCACGTGCGCCTCGCTGGCGCTGAGCGGACCCAGATCGACGAGCGAATGCGCTGCGCCGCCCGCCGCGCGCCATGATTCATCGAACATCGCATCCGATGGCCGCGCGGTCAGCACCAGCATTGCCGGACATGCCGCCACCGTCGCCGACAGTCCGGCGAGGTCGCGGAACGTCGATCCATCCGACCAGTGGATGTCCTCGACCGAAAGCAGTCGAGGCTGCCGCCGGCTCGCGCGCTCGACGAGCCGCGTCACGACATTTCGCCGTCCGCTGACGCGCATCGCGTTGTCCATTGCCTCGTAGATCGTGCGGTCGTCGAGCGACATCGGCATATCGACCAGATCCTTGAGAAAAAGCGCGTCGGCGCGATCGATCAGGCCGTCGCCGATCGCACGCTCGACACAGGCATTTGCATCGGTCGAATCGTCGAGCGCAAGAAGCCCGCGCACGATGGACTGAATCGCGCCCCGTCCCGTGGCCGCGCCGAAATCGAGCACGAGGCCGCCGTGGCAAAGGAAGCCTGAATCGTGCGCCTCGCGTTTGAATTCATCGAGAAGGCGCGTCTTGCCGATTCCGGCCTCGCCGCGCAGCAGCATGATGCGTCCGGTTCCGGCGTCGCGGCACGCGTGCAGCATCGCGCGAAACTCGTGCAGTTCGTCGATGCGGCCGATGAAAGGCCGATCCGGCGCGCCGTGCCGAAGACCCGCGATACACCACACCGAAACCGGCTCCGCGAAACCCTTGACGGCCAGCGCGCCGCGTTCGACGCATTCGACGCGCCCGGCCAGAGAGCGTCGCACGGCCGCGGAAATCAGTATCTCCGACCGCCCGGCCGCGTCGGTGAGACGCGAGGCGAGATTGACCGTATCGCCGGTCACGGTGTACTTGCGGTGCGCGGCGCTTCCCGTGCCGCTCGCGACGACCTCGCCGCCCGCAATGCCGATATGCACCGAGAGCGAACGAGCGAGCACGCGAGACAGCGCGGGCATCGCGTCGCCGATCGCGAGGGCCGCGCGCACGGCGCGTTCGACATCGTTGCCATGCGAAACCGGCGCGCCGAATACCGCCATGATCGAGTCGCCGACATGCTTGTCGATGTAGCCGCCGTGCTGCTCGACGATGCGATCGACCTTTTCGAAGTACCGGTCGAGCACGGCGACGATTTCTTCCGGATCGGCTTCCCGGCTCATTTTCGTGAAGCCGCACAGATCGGCGAAGAGCACCGTGACCTGCCGCCGTTCTCCCGTCGCCTCATTCGAGCTCGTGACAGCGCCTGCGGGTGCGGTTCGCGCGCGCAACGCGTCGAGCGCGTCGAGCAACTTCCGGCGATGCCCGACCGATGCGACTCCGAGATCCTTCAGATCGTCGGCGGTGAGGCTGCGCAGCACGTCGGCGTCGATGGCGTTCTCGACGAACGCCGCTTCGTACCGTTCCATTCCGAGGCTGCGCAGCCAGGCGGCGACGTCCACGATATCTCCGGGCGAACGAATCCGAGTCACTTAAAAGATAGCATGCCGGCCTGCCGTCAATCGGCGGACCGTTTTGATTGAAGCGATTAGTGTCAATCCGGGAATTCTGATTTGGGTAAATCAGGGTTTTTACCTACAAAACCGCGTCCTACACTGCCTCTCAACGACGAAGCAAGTGGAGAGAAACCTCACCACACCGCGACGTTCCCCAAGTCAGCACTCGGAGGTCATCATGTTCAAGTCCATCGTTCCCGCCATCGCCATCGTTGCCGTTCTCGCCGCTCCCGGGTTCGCCCAGGCGCGTGAAGACGGCCCGGTCACCCGCGCGCAGGTTCGCGCCGAACTGGTTCAACTCGAACGCGCGGGCTACAACCCGGCGGCCGATCAGACCACTTACCCGGCCGATATTCAGCGCGCCGAAGCCCGCGTCGCCGCGCAGCAAGGCGCTGCCGCGTCGTCCTACGGCGGTGCGAGCGAAGGCGCGTCGGCGTCGGGTCACGCTAGCCGGTCGGGCTTTCTCAATCGCATCGTCCGCCCGGAGGCCGCGAATCCGGTCGACTTCAATCGTCCGTAAGCCGCTTCTCGCGCAGTAACGAACGCCCGGCCGCGCGCCGGGCTTTGCGCTTTCCAGACCGATGAATCGACCCGTCCGGCTCGCTTTCATCACGCTGTAAACCTCGGATTCGACGATGTTTTCAGACTGCGCTTTTTCATCGGCCAGTCCGGCGGCACTACAATTTGTGTCTGCCGTTGACACAAATTTTGGATCCGCTGCCTCATGCCCATGCCGTCGCTGCGCCTCGTTTTCGCTTCCCTCGGACTCATCTCCCTCGCTGCCTGCGGAGGCCGAGGCTCGGTCGCGCCGAGCTATCAGCAGGAACTCTTCAACACTGGCGCGAGCCCATTTGCGCGCAATTTCGACGCCACCGTGAACGAAACCTGCGAGGCCGCGCGCCGCGCGCTGCTGTCGCAAGGCTTTCTCACGACGATGGGCCAGCCCGACACCGTCGACGCGACCAAGAACTTCCAGCCGAGCGCCGAAACGCACGTCGTCGTGTCCTTCCATGTGGTGTGCACGCCCGGCGAGAACGCGACCAATCAGAGCATCGCATATGTGAACGCCGTGCAGGACGGCTATGCGCTCAAGAAAAGCGATACGTCGGCGAGCGTCGGGTTGAGCGTGCTCGGCTCGCTGTCGCTGCCGATCCGCTCGAATAGCGACGCGATGGTCAAGATTTCGAGCGAGACCGTGCCCGCCGGCAAGTTCTACGACCGCTTCTTCAACCTGATGGGTCACTATCTGAACACGGTGCCGCGCAGCGCGCCCGTCGCAGCCGACGAAGTGAAGAGCAAGCCGCTCGTGCCGTCGCTCATCGTCAGTTCGCCCGAGCTCACGCCGACACCGATCGTCGTGCAGACGCCCGCCGCCGCAACGGCGATCCAGGCGTCGGATGCGGTTGCCGCGGGTGCGTCGGACGTTCCCGCGGCTGCGGCGGCCGCGGCGCCCGCCGCGCCGCGAACCACCGCGACTCAATAAGCCACGCGCCGCGTCAGTTCGGCACGTTGACGATGCCGCCCGCCGTCGTGATGGCGTTCGCGCCCGGATCGGTGGCGATCGGCGGCAGATTCGACGTCGTTAGCGCGGGCGCCGATCCCGCCGCGCCGCCCCGCGCGACCGTGCGCACCACCTGGGAAGGCGGCAGCGGCGCGTTGTTCTTCAGGTGATTCCACATCAGGTTGAGCGCCTGAATGTTGTAGTAGTGGACCGGAATGAAGCGCGTGTCGAAGCCGGCCACGCTCAGGAACGCGTCGAAGTGCTGACCGTTCGTGATTTCGTAAAGCGAAAGCTGGCTGTTGTTGCCCTCCGCCACGCGATTCGCGCCGAGATACGGCCGCGACGCATGGTTGATCGGCACGAGCGCATCGGCGCGGCCCTGCACGATGATCGCGGGCTTGCCGCGCAGGTTCGCGTTCACGCGGATCGCGTTCACGCTGCCCACCATCGTCGCATTGCCGTTGGTCCACAGCGAGCGCAGGCATGCGGCGCCCGCGTAGCTGGCATCGGGCGTCGCCAGCCGATGATCCGCCGCGCCCGTCGTCCCCGCGTTGTAGACCAGGTTGATGCCGTTCGTCGGCGGCACGCCGTTGCCGTTGCCGAAGAGCGTCGGCATCGGCGAGACGAGCGGCGCGACGCCCGCCGCGCCCGTCACCGCGTTGGTCGTGCCGAAGCTGAAGTTGCACAGGTTGTCGAGCACGCTCGCCGTCATGTACGCGTCGGCATAGGTGACGGCGACGGCCGGCACGGCCTGCGAATCCCACATCGGCGCATGGAGCGTGTCGGAGTCGGTCTCGTAGCCCGCCTGATGCAACTGGTTGAGCGCGTCGGTCGCCTGCGCGACGGTATTGCCGCCCGTGATGAGCCCGCTCGCGGCGAGCGTCGCGCAGCGCGCCGTGCGGATCGCGTTGGTGGTCGCCAGGGGCAGCGCCGTCAGATACGGCGCGCCGGCCGCGGCGGGCGCGAGCGCCGCGCAGGGCTGCAGCAGATTGGCGAGCGTCATGTAATCCGCGAGCGGCCGCCCGAACGAGCCGACCGGCAAGCCGCCCTGCCGCACCGAAACCTGCGACGGCAGATTCAGATTGATCTGCGGCTCGCCGACGACGACCGCCGTGATCCAGCCATCGCTATCCTGCTCCGCCGCCGCCAGCGACGCGCCGCCGCCGTTGCTCACCGACGCCGCGATCGTCGTGATGCTGCCCTTGTTGTAGCGCACCTGATGGCTCGAACCGCTGACCGCGCCGAACATGTCGTTGAGCGCCCAGTACGCGAACTGAATCGCCTGCAAGGTGTTCTTGCCCCAGTCCTTTTCCGGATTCTGTTGCGAATGCGCGTGCTTGTACGCGTAGCGATTCGGGAACGCCGAATTGAACGACGACAGCGCCGACGCGCTCACGTTCGCCTTGAAGATCGCCTTGGTCCCGGCGATGCTGGCGCCGGCGAGCGTGCCGTCGATCAGCGTGACGAGATCGGTGGCCAATTCGTGGCCGCCGTTGCCGCTGCCCTTGTCGGTGTAGGCCACCGCGCAGCCGCGCTTCAGGCCCCACTCGCCCGCCGCCGAGATCGCGCCATAGACGCCGCGCGATCCCGACGACGTCGCCGTGACGATGCACGGCTGATCGGGGTTGAAGCTTTGCGGAATCTGCACGAGCAGGCTGACGTTCTGCATGCCGCTGCCGTCGTCGGCGTAAGCGATGTATTCCTTGCCCGCGATCTTCCCTTCGCCGAGCGTGTCGTTGCCGTTCAGATCGACATTCGGTCCCCAGAAGCGCCCATAGCCGCCGTTCGCCGACATATCGACGAGCGCGCGGTAGTTCGAATAGATCGCGAGCCGGCGCAATTCGGCTGCCGTCGGCGCTGCCGGCTTGGCGAACGAAGGCGTGGTCGCCGACGCGAGGCCCGTCTTGCCGAGACCCGCCGTGAGCAGGTCGTCCGATACGCCGTCGTAAGTCTGCGTGTTGACCGAGCCGGAGACGAAGCTCGGCAAGGTGTTGGTCGGCTGGCTGCTGCCGCCGTTATCGTCGTCGCCGCCGTGACATGCGGCGAGCGTCACCGCGACGAGCACCGCCAGCGCGCCGAGCGCGGCCGTGCGCGGTACGTTCTGCAAAGTCTGCAACCTCTGGGTACGCGCGAATCTTTTCATTGTGGGTCTCCGCCATACGTTCCGATGAGTGGTGCAACCTGATGACTGCAACGCGTCCGATAGTGCAAGTATCGCGCGTTATCGTCGCTCGCCGTAGCGAACGAAAGCGCCAAACGACAACGGGCTCCGGCGGGAAAGCCGGAGCCCGTTTCAAGCACCCGCGTGACGAGCGAAGCCAGCGGCAGTCGCGCGACGCCGCTGGCTTCTACTGACTCGCGCTATTAACCTCCGCCGCCTTGCACGCCGAGGGTGATCTTGTTGGAAACCGACTTCACGCCCGGCACGCCCTTCGCCACTTCTTCGGCCTGGGCGATCTGGCCGCCTTCCGGCACCGTGCCGGTCAGCGTGACCGCGCCGCTGCGTGCGCGCACGAACACATTCGACACATCGAAGCCCTGCGCCTTCGACAACGCGCGGCGCACGTCGTAGCCGAGCTTGCGGTCGGTCTTCTTGGTCGCGGATTTCTGGGCTTTCGCCTGCGCCGCCGAATCGGCGCTCGTGGCCGCCGCGTCGCTCGATTGGGCGTAGGCGCTCGAAGCCACGGCCACGCACACCACGACACCCAGCGCCTTTAACAGATCGACTGCTTTCATGATTTCTCCTTTTGTTTCGCTTGTTGACTTCGCACAGTTGCTACTTCGCTCGGTTTGCACTTCAAAACCGGGCCGCATTCCCAGCGGCAGGGCGACGACTTCGAGCGACTGCCCGTGGCCACGCGCGCCCGAGGCCCGAAAAGGCGCAGGCATGACGGCGGCAAGCCGGCGAATGCGGCTCACGGTGCTGCGAGAGACTGGCGAAAGAAACAAACTGCGGCCGGTTGGTCGGGCGAAAAAACCCGTCGGCTCGAATATGACCTGCCGCATGGCGGCTTCCCGGCGCGACTCACGAACCCACATTCCGGGTTGCGGCGCGCGAAGCCTTGTCGTGCGGTGGCGAACGTCAATTTAGCCCAGCGCGGCAATAAGCGCAAAGCTTTTAACGACGCGGCCCTGCGCGAAGCCGCGCTCGCGCAACAGCATCGCCGGCGCGGACACACATCCGTCACACGCCGCGCGCGCCGGGCGGCGCGTCCGGACGCCCATCGATCTCATGTACCATCGACGCCATGCCGGCCGCCCGGACGCGCCGCTCGCGCGTCATGCAGAAGCCGTTCGAGGAGATGTCCGCGCATCGCGATCGGGTAAGCTCGCGGGCACACAGTTTTGCAATTACCGACGAGATGACCCACCCTTCAGGAAACAATCCGGGCACCGATCCGGACGTCCCACCGCGCGGCAAGCCGCAGCAGCGGATCGTCGCGCGCTTTGTCGCGATTTCCTGGCGCGACCTCGCGCTCACCTTCGGCCCGATCCTGCTCGTCTGCGCGGTCGCGCTCTATGTGGCCGTGCGGCTGATCCAGCCCGCGCCGCCGAGCACGCTGACCATCGCCGCCGGGCCGAAAGGCAGTTCGTTCTGGTCCAGCGCGCAGAAATACAAGGCGATCCTCGCGCGCAACCGCGTGACGCTCAACGTGCTGGAGACGCAAGGCTCGCTCGACAACCTGACGCGTCTCGAAGATCCGAAATCGAATGTCGATGTCGGTTTCGTGCAGGGCGGCCTGACCAAGCCCGGCGCGACGCACGACAATCTGGAATCGCTCGGCAGCGTGTCCTACGTGCCGCTCGCGGTGTTCTATCGCGGCGCGACGCCCGTCACCCGTTTGTCGGAGCTGAAGGGCAAGCGGCTCGCGATCGGCGCGGAAGGCAGCGGCACGCGCGTGCTCGCGCTGAACATGCTGAAGGCGAACGGCATCGAACCGGGCGGCGACACGGAACTGCTGCCGCTCGCCGGCGACGAAGCCGCGAAAGCGCTCGAAGACGGCCGGATCGACGCCGTCTTTCTGACCGGCGATTCCGCCCAGCCGCCGACGATGGCGAAACTTCTGCGCACGACGGGCATCCGCTTCATGGATTTCGTTCAGGCCGATGCTTACGCGCGCCGCTTTCCGTACCTGACGGAATTCGAGCTGCCGATGGGCGCGTTCGATTTCTCCCGCAACCTGCCGCCGCGCCCGGTCCACATGATCGCGCCGACAGCCGAGCTGGTCGCGCGCGACAGCCTGCACCCGGCGCTCTCCGACCTGCTGATCGAAGCCGCGCGCGAGGTGCACGGGCGCGCCAATCTGCTGCAGCGCGCCAACGAATTCCCTGCACCGCTCGTGCACGAATTCCGCATCAGCGACAACGCCGAGCGGTATTACAAATCGGGCAAGAGCTTCCTGTACCGCACGCTGCCGTTCTGGCTCGCGAGTCTCGCCGATCGCGTGCTCGTTCTGCTGGTGCCGCTGATCGTGGTGCTGATTCCGGGCTTGCGGCTCGTGCCGGGGCTGTACCGCTGGCGCGTGAAATCGCGTATCTATCGCTGGTATGGCGCGCTGATTGCGATAGAGCGCGAAGCGATCAGCGGCCCCGATACCGCTCAGCGCGATGCCCTGCTCGACCGCATCGACGCGATCGAATCGGCGGTGAATCGCATGAAGATGCCGCTCGCGTTCGCGGATCAGTTCTACGTGTTGCGCGAGCACATCGGCTTCGTGCGGCAGCGACTCGCGCACGCGCCCGTCGCGCAGGCCGATCAAGCCCCTACGCGCAACGTGGCGCAACCGGATACGTCCGGTGTCGCTGCGCGGGCAGACACGGAACAAGGCAGCACGTAATATCTATTGAAGGGATGCAGCGCCGCGCGCGTCGCATCCGCCATGCAGGACACGACAAAAAACGAACAGATGAGGCTCGGGCGAGCGCTGGCGCGAGCAGAGCCAAGGAATCTCAGGGAGAAGGGAACATGAGTGCCCCGCATTCGACCAGTCATGGTCAGCCGTACTTTTTCTTCGACTTCATTTCGCCGTTTTCGTACTTGCTGCTGGAACAGCATGAAAAATGGCCGGACATTCCGTTCGAGCTCGTGCCCGTCCAGTTGATGAAGCTGCTCGACCGCTGGGGCCAGCCGCACGCCGCGACGATTCCCTCCAAACGCGTCTTCACCTACCGGCACGCGCTGTTCCGCGCGGAACAACTGGGTATTCCGTTCAAGATGCCGCCCGCGCATCCGTTCGATCCGTCCAAGGCTCTGCGGCTCGCCGTGCTGGCGAACGGCGAGATCGCCCGCGTGCGCGAAATCTTCCGCTACATCTGGCGCGAGGGGCGCGATCCCGCGACGCCGGAGGGCTTCCGTGCGCTATGCGAGCGCGTCGGCATGCCGGAAGGCGAAACGCGCATCGAGGACGAGGACATCAAGGCGAAGCTGCGCGACAACAACGACCGCGCCGTGTCGATGGGCGTATTCGGCGTGCCGACCTTCCTCGTCAACGACCAGATCTTCTGGGGCGAGGACACGCTGCCGATGGTGCTCTACGTCGCGCGCTCGCCGAACTGGCTCGACGGCGCGGAGGTGAAGCGCATCAGCGCGCTGCCGATCGCGCCGCGAGACGCCGATTTCGGCTGAATGCCGCAGGGCTGGCGGGCGCGCCTATGCCGTGCATAGCGCGCTCGCTATGGCGTCAAAAATGGATAAGCGTTTAACTTCGGGTGAGGGATCGCGAGTTCGCGCCCGCGCGTCCTGAATACAACCGCTTCGCAGGCCATGAACGATCCCGCCGACTCACTCGACATCTGGCTCATCCGCGTATTGCGCACCCTGTTGCTGGAGCGCAGCGTGACCCAGACCGCGCAGCGGCTGAACCAGACGCAGCCGGCGATCAGCACCGCGTTGCGGCGCCTGCGCGAAATCCTGAACGATCCGATTCTCGTGCGCGGCAAGCAGGGCATGGTGCCGACCGAGTACGGCGAGTCGCTGCTCGCGCCCGCGCAACGCGCATTGCGGGAAGTGGAATTCGTCGCGACGCCGCATGGCGATTTCGATCCGGAAAGCTCGCGCCGCACCTTCCGCGTCGCCGCGCCCGATTATCTGAACGATTTCTTCATGCCGACGCTCGTCGCGGCTTTTCGCGACGCGGCGCCCAATGCGCGTCTGGAGATCGAGTCGCTGACGCCGATGCGCGACCACGAGCGCATGCTCGACGAAGGCGAAATCGATCTGATGGTCGCCAACTGGACGAAGCCCGAGCCGCGCTTCGAGCGCCAGGACCTGTTCACCGACGTATTCGTCTGCCTCATGCGGGCGAACCATCCGCTCGCGCGCGAGCCGCTGACGGCGGAACGCTATGCGCTCGCCGCGCATCTCGCGCCGACGCCGTATAGCGGCGGCAGGCGGCATCCGATCGACATCGGCCTCGCGCGCGCGGGCATCGAGCGGCGCATCGTCACGACGATTCCCTATTTCGGCCTCGTGCCGCAGGTGCTGTTGCAGTCGGACCTCATCTTCACCGCGCCGCGCCGCTTCGCGCAGCACTATGCGGCGATGCTGCCGCTCGCGGTGCTTGACTCGCCGGTGCCATTTCCGCGCATCAAGTGCTATCAGCTTTCGGTGCCGCAGCCCGATCAGCCGACGGATGTCGCTTGGCTGCGCACGCTGATGTCGACGGTGTCCGATTCGCTCACCGGCAAGAAGGCCGTCGCGGCGTCTTCGGCAGACGAAACCCGCGAACTGGGCGAAGTCGAGAAGTAACGCACGCCTGGCGGGACTTCGGTACTATCCGGAACGATATCCTCGGCCCGACCTGCTCTCATGGACGCACTCGACAAACTGATCCAGCTCGCGAGCCTCTCCGGCACGCTCGATCTGCGCTGCCTGTTGAGCGGCCCGCTGGAGCTCGATCACGCGCCCGCGCCCGCCGGCGAAGCGGTGTACCACGTCGTGCTCGATGGCGCGTGCATGGTGCTTCGGAAAGGTCATGCGCCGCTGGAGCTGCGGGCGGGCGACATTTTCTTTCTGCCGCGCGGAGACGCGCACGTGCTGAGCATTCAGCCTCGCGAAAAAGGCGCGGCGAAGACGGAGATGGAAGTGCGCCACAACGGCGCGGTCACGGTGGAGAGCAATTGCGGCGGGCGGCAGCCGGGCGTGGACTTGCTGTGCGGGCGATTCCTCTATGCCCCGCGCGCGCTGCTGATCGATGTGCTGCCGAACGTCGTGCATGTGTCGTTTGCCGACGCATCGGCGACCTACCTCGCGCCGCTCGTCCAGACGATGCGCCGCGAGGCGGAAGAGGCGCAACTGGGCGCGCCGTCGATCGTCACGGCGCTGTCGACCGCGCTCTTCACGATGGTGCTGCGCGCGTGGCTCGACGGACAGCCCTCGCTCGCGGGCGTGCTCGGCTTGCTGGCGAATCGACGGCTCGGCGCGTCGATCATCGCGATGCTGGAACGGCCCGCCGAGCCGTGGACGCTGGAAATGCTGGCGAAGGAAGCGGCGATGTCGCGCGCGACGTTCATGCGCGCGTTCTCGGCGCATTCGGATAGCTCACCGCTCGCGTTGCTGAGCCACGTGCGCATGCAGCTCGCGAGCACGATGCTCACGCATACGAAAAAGAGTATCGCGGATGTGGCGGCGGATGTGGGTTATCAATCCGAGGCGGCGTTTTCGAAGCGGTTCAAGGAGCTTTATGGGGTTGCGCCGGGAAGGTTTCGGGCGGCGAATGGCTTGGCTTAATACTGAGGGGCAACGGTGAGAGGACGACCGCTGCCTTCCCGCATCAGCCGCCACACCGAGCTCACCCGCGCAATTGCTTACATGTTGTTCAGAGCCGCCCATGGAGCCAAGGGTGTTGCGCTACTCGGCATGTTTGCCCACGAAAAAGTACGCGTGATGCTTTTTCCCAATGGCTGGTCGAAGGTCGTCCTGTACAGCACATCGCCTTTACCCGTACTCGCATCGATCGCAAAGGCGGCGATGTCCGATCCGCAAAAGTGCGCTTTGCAGCCCTCCGCAAAGTAGAACCCGTTCTTTAGTTGAATCCCGCTTGCGTCACTTACATCCAGGCGTTCTGAGATTCGCCTCCACTCTTTTGGTCCAACCCTGCTGAATGCCGCACGAAATCGCGGGTCGTCGACTACGGCCGAAGGCGCCTTGCCGATCAGCCATTCGAAAGCGGGCATCGGTTCGTTTGCCCGCAGAGTCGCCGCGGGGGCAGATTGCCCTGACGAGTTAGCCGCGGCTTGCTGCCGCGCGGAATGCGAAACATCAGCCGCCCCCCGCTGGACCCCAAAAATCAACGCAGTCGTCGCGGTGATTGCGCTAATTACTCCCAGCGCCGTCGCTTTCACCTTGGCTCGGTCCTCACCCTTTGAGAAGACCGGCCTTTCCGAAATCTCATCTGTTACCAATGACTCGAATTGCCCGTTCGCTTGGATAATTCGCGCCAGCACTTCGCGCTTGCTGCGCTCGAACGCTCTCAACCTGCTGGCCCCCAGCAGCACCGCAATCGCCAAAAGCGTAAGACCAAAAGGATAGCTGCGCGCATATAACGCCCCGCATCCGATGAACGCCAGAATTGCAAGGCCGATAAAGCGAGGTTGACCTGGCCATGCGCGGATGCTCTTTTGCAGAGAAACAGCGGCGCCCTCGAGTGCGCGACGGTCGCCATGTGCATCGGCACACTTCGCTTCAATTTCATACAGTGCCGTCATCGCTTTCTGCTTTTCGGCCAGCGATATAGAACCTATATCCGCCGCGAGACGCACTGCCCTATTCGTAATCTCGAACTCGTCAGCGAGCCTCGCGAGAAACTGCTGTTGCTCCGGCTGAGCGAGCGCTTTCGAGAGGTCCGATCTCAGGACGAACACGCCTTGGGAATAAAGATACTGATGTAATGCGATTACGATCCGCCCTTGAACCGAATGCGTGAAGTCCCTGGCTGACTGCTCTCGTTTGGAGAGCTCTTCAGTGCTCTGCGGATTTACGAGGGTGACGGCGGTTATCGCGGCCCTGACCGCATGCTGAGTTCGCCGAAGGGCGTTAGCGCGATCAGCGTTGCCAAGCCCGTTGCCCGACGCAACTGCTTCGCCTTTATTGTCTGTGAAATCCATTTTCGGTCCCTCATGTTATCGGCCTCGCCGCGCTCGCCTACAAAAAAAGCGAGTCGGAGACGGCTCATTCGCCGTCCGGGTCGAGAGATGATAAGGACCAGAAACGATGCTCCACAGCCGATATCTCTTAATTCGTATTATTTGACGCTTTCGCAGCGTCGCACCTCATCGAACGAATTCACACCAATATTCGATTTACCTTCCCCGCCGACATCCCCAACCGCGCCGTCATCTCCCTCACCCTCAGCAACTGCGCCGCGACCGCCAGCCCGATCGACCACGGCGCTTTATCGACGATTCCTTCCACGCCGATCGGACACGTGATCTCCGCCAGCCGATCCGCCGCCACACCGCGCTCCATCAAACGCCGCTCGAACTTCACGCGCTTCGTCTTCGAGCCGATCAACCCAAAGTACGCGAAGTCATCGCGCCGCATGATGCGCTGCGTGAGCGAAAAGTCGAGCGAGTGATCGTGCGTCATCACGATGAAGTACGCGCCCGCCGGCGCCTCGTCGACGATCGCATCGGGCAGATCGGTCGCCTCGATCTGCACGTTCGCAGAAACTTCGTCGGGGAAGAGTTCGTCGCGCGCATCGACCCATTGCACGACGCACGGCAGCGTGCCGAGCACCTTCACGAGCGCGTGGCCGACGTGACCCGCGCCGAACAGAACGACGTGCATCATGACCGTGCGCCCCTCACCGCGTTGACCGCTTTCAGGATTTCTTCCGCCGTCGCGGGTGCGTTCAGCGGCGGATTCACCTTGTGATCGCCGACCGCGGAAACGGCGTCGCGGATCGCGAAGAACACCGAGAACGGCAGCAGAAGCGGCGGCTCGCCCACGGCCTTCGAGCGATGGATGCTGTCCTCCACGTTGCGGTTCTTGAACAGATCGACGCGGAAATCGGCGGGCATGTCGTTCGTCGTCGGAATCTTGTAGGTGGACGGCGCGTGCGTCATCAGCTTGCCCTTGTCGTTCCACCAGAGTTCTTCCGTCGTCAGCCAGCCCATGCCCTGCACGAACGCGCCTTCGACCTGGCCTTTATCGAGCGCCGGGTTCAGCGATGCGCCCACGTCATGCAGCGCATCCGCGCGCAGCACGCGCATTTCGCCAGTCAGCGTATCGATCACCACTTCCGACACCGCCGCGCCATACGAATAGTAGAAGAACGGGCGGCCCTGCATCGTCGCCTGATCCCAGTACAGCTTGGGCGTCGCGTAGAAGCCGTCGGACCACAACTGCACGCGCGCGAGATACGCCTTCTGCACGACTTCGCCGAACGGAATCGCATCGTCGCCGACGATCACGCGATCGTTCGCGAAGCGCACCTGCGCGGGCGTCACGGTGCCGCCGCCGAACTTCTCGGCCGCGAACTTGGCGAGGCGTTCGCGCAACTGGCGCGCGGCGTCCTGCGCGGCCTTGCCGTTCAAGTCCGTTCCCGTCGATGCCGCCGTCGCCGAAGTATTCGCGACCTTGCTCGTGTCGGTGGCCGTCACGCGCACGCGCTCGAAATTCACGCCGAGCTCATGCGCGACGACCTGCGCGACCTTCGTGTTCAGGCCCTGGCCCATCTCGGTGCCGCCGTGATTCACGAGCATCGAGCCATCGGTATAGATGTGAACCAGCGCGCCCGCCTGATTGAAGTGCGTCACGTTGAACGCGATGCCGAACTTCACCGGCGTCAGCGCGAGCCCCTTCTTCAGGATTTCATTGTTCGCGTTGAATTCGTTGATGGCCGCGCGCCGCCGACGATAATCGCTCGTCTCTTCGAGTTCGGCGATCAGCTCGTGGATGACGTTGTCTTCCACCGTCTGGCCATACGGCGTCTTGTTGTTTTCCGTCTTGCCGTAGAGATTCGCGCGGCGCACGTCGAGCGAGTCGCGGCCGACCGAACGCGCGACGTTATCCATGATGTATTCGATCGCGAACGCGCCCTGCGGCCCGCCGAAGCCGCGGAATGCGGTGTTCGACTGCGTGTTCGTCTTGCCGCAATAGCCTTCGATCTTCACGTCCGACAGCCAGTACGCGTTGTCGAAGTGGCACACGGCGCGCGTCATCACCGGACCGGACAGGTCGGCGGAGAAGCCGCAGCGCGAAGTCATGTCGACGGCGACGCCATCGATCCTGCCGTCGTTGTCGTAGCCCACTTCGAAGTCGTACACGAAGTCGTGGCGCTTGCCGGTGATCATCATGTCGTCGTCGCGGTCCGGACGCAGCTTCACCGGGCACAGCAGCTTCCACGCGGCGAGCGCCGCGCAGCACGCGAAAATGCCCGACTGCGATTCCTTGCCGCCGAACCCGCCGCCCATGCGGCGGCATTCGACCAGCACGTTGTGCGAATGCACGTTGAGCACGTGCGCGACGAGATGCTGCATTTCCGTCGGGTGCTGCGTCGAGCAGTAGACGTGCATGCCGTCGTCGTCCTTCGGCACGGCGTACGCGATCTGGCCTTCGAGATAGAACTGTTCCTGGCCGCCGAGCTTCATCGCGCCGCGCTCGTGATGCGAGGCTTTCGCCATGCGCCCTTCGGCATCGCCGCGCGACAGCTTCAGCGGATTCAGCACATACGATTCGGCCTTGCGCGCGTCCTCGGGCGTCAGGACCGGCACGAGGTCTTCGAACTCGATCGTCGCGCGGCGCGCGGCGAGACGCGCGGTATCGTGCGACGTCGCGACGACGATGAACATCGGCTGGCCGACGAACTGCACGATGCCCTGCGCGAGCACCGGATCGTCGTGGATGATCGGGCCGCAATCGTTCACGCCGGGAATGTCCTCGGCGGTGAAGACGGCGACGACGCCCGGCGTCGCGCGCACGGCGTCGAAGTTCATCGACACGATCTTCGCGTGCGCCTTCGGGCTCGTGCCGAGCGCGGCGTGCAGCGTGCCCGCGATCGGCGGAATATCGTCGGTGTAGCTCGCGCGGCCGCTGACGTGCAGATGCGCCGACTCGTGCGGACGCGACACGTGGACCTGCTTGAAAGCGTCGATTTCGTTCGCGAGCGACTGGGCTTCGGCGAGAAAGGCTTCGGCTTGCTGATTCATTGTCTTGTTCTCCCTTTCGCTTACTTCGCTTCGACCAGTTCGATTGCACGCACATCCAGCTTCGATTTATCGAGCGGATTGTGCGGACGCGTCTCCAGCCAGAAGCGATACAACAGGCTCTTCGCGGTGTCGAGCCGATAGTCGCTGCTCGCGCGCATGTCGGTGAGCGGCTGGTAATCCTTCGAGAGCGCGATCATCGCGGCCTGGGCGGTGGCTTCGTGCCAGTGCGCGTCCGTCAGAACGGCTTCGGCGTGCGATGCGCGCTTCGGCGTCGCGGCCATGCCGCCGTAGACGAGGCGCGGCTCGCGGATCATGTCGCCATCGGCGATGAAGCTGTACGCGGCGTACACGGCGGAAATATCGGAGTCGAAACGCTTCGACAGCTTGTATGCGCGGAACTGAAGATTCGCGCGCTTGCCGTGGCGCGTCGGCACGCGAATGGCCGCGACGAACTCGTTCGGGTGCATGTCCTTCTTCTGATACGCGATGTACAGGTCTTCGAGCGGCATCTCGCGCGTGCCGTCGACGCTTTGCAGCACGACGCGTGCATTCAGCGCGATGAGGCCGGGCATCGAATCGCCGATCGGCGAGCCGTTCGCGACGTTGCCGCCGAGCGTGCCCGCATTGCGGATCGGCAGCGACGCGAAGCGCAGGCGCGTTTCTTCGAGCTCGGGATAGATCTTCACGAGTTCGTCATACGCGCGATCGACCGGCACGCCCGCGCCGATCTCGACCCACTCGTCCGTCGTCTCGACGTGCTTGAACGATTCGATCTGCCCGACATAGACGATATCGCCCAGATCGCGCAGTTGCTTCGTCACCCACAAACCGACGTCGGTGCTGCCCGCGAGAATCCGCACGTTCGGATTCTTGTCCTTGATCGCGGCGAGCGCCTCGGCGGTGCGCGGCGCCTCGAACTGGCGGCCGGCGTGCTCGTAGTGGAACGTATCGTCGCGCCGGATGCTTTCGAGCGTGCGGGCCAGCGCCGGCACGTTGACGGGCGCGAGCGGCGCGTGATCGAACATCTGCTCCGCCGCTTCGATGATCGGCCGGTAACCCGTGCAGCGGCACAGATTGCCCGTCAGCGCGTCGCTGATTTCCTGGCGCGACGGTTTCGTCTTCTCGCACTTGCCCGCGCAGCCGGTCGTCGCATGGCCGTGCTTTTCGTAGAGCGCGAACATCGACATCGCGAAACCCGGCGTGCAGAAACCGCACTGCGAGCCGTGGCAATCGACGAGCGCCTGCTGCACCGGATGCAGCGTGCCGTCCGGCTGGCGCAGGTCTTCGACGGTGAAGAGCGCGCGGCCATCGAGCGTCGGCAGGAACTGCACGCACGCGTTCACGGCCTTGAACGCGACGCCGCCCGCGCCGTCCGGCTCGCCGATGACGACCGTGCACGCGCCGCAGTCGCCTTCCGCGCAGCCTTCCTTGGTGCCGGTGCAGCGCGCGTCTTCGCGCAGGTATTGCAGGACGGTGCGCGTCGTCGACGCGCCGCTCACTTCCTGGATCGCATTGCGGTGATAGAAGCGGATCGGCTGGGTCATGGGATGTCTCGGGGCTCTTCGATGCTTTTTTGCTGGTTGCGCGGGATACGCAGCCGGTGGCATTCGCGACTTCGGGGACTTTTTCGGACTGGTCCTGTCGCTTCGATGATTCGAAAGCTATCACCACCAAAAACCACAACCCATAGCCGGCATTGCATGAACGACATATTCTTCGTCCGATATGTGCGCTGAGCCTTGTGCAGCAAGCCTCTGGAGGCTGCCGTCCGATCGTTCGGGCAGGCGATTTGTTCCACCTGGTTACAAAACGCGTGCGACGTTGCGTCGCGAGATATGGGACAATCACGCCTTCGCGCCAAATACAACCCCGCAATTTCCCTATGTCCTCCGAGCCTCGCACCAAGCCGCAGGGCGATTTCGCAGTCACGCTGCGAATTCTGCCTGTCGTGCTGTACACGTTCCTTTGCTACCTGACGATCGGCATTCCGCTCGCGGTGTTGCCGGGTTACGTGCATACGGATCTGGGCTACGGCTCGGTCATGGCGGGCGCGGCGATCAGCGTCCAGTATTTCGCAACGCTGATGTCGCGGCCGCTCGCGGGTCGCACCGCCGATACGCTCGGCCCCAAGAAAACCGTGCTGTACGGTCTCGCGGCCTGCGCGGCGAGCGGCGTGCTGCTGCTCGCCTCGGCGCTCGCGGCGCAATGGCACGCGGTAAGCCTCGTGCTGCTGGTGATCGCGCGGCTCGTGCTGGGCTTCGGCGAAAGCTGGGTCGGCACGGGATCGATCACGTGGGGCATCGGGCGCGTCGGGGTGATCAATAACGCGAAGGTGATTTCGTGGAACGGCATCGCGACTTACGGCGCACTGGCGATCGGCGCGCCGCTCGGCGTCGCGATCGATCATTCGCTCGGGTTCGCATCGCTCGGAGTGATCGTGATCGCGCTCGGCGGCTTCGGCTACTGGCTCGCGACCCGCATGGCGAGCGTGCCGATCGTGCATGGCGAGCGCATGTCCTATCGCAGCGTGTTCTTCCGCGTGTTGCCGCACGGGCTCGGGCTCGCGCTCGGTTCGGCGGGCTTCGGCTCCATCGCGACATTCATCACGCTCTACTACGCCGCGCACAACTGGCCGAACGCGGCGCTGTCGCTCACGGTGTTCGGCACGATGTTCATCGGGGCGCGGCTGCTGTTCGCCAATACGATCAAGGCGTATGGCGGGTTTCGCGTCGCGATCGTCTCGTTTGCTTTCGAATGCGGCGGGCTGTTGATGTTGTGGCTTGCCGCAGAGCCCACTTTTGCGCTCGCGGGCGCGGCGTTGACCGGCTTCGGCTTTGCGCTGGTGTTTCCCGCGCTGGGCGTCGAGGCGGTTGGACTCGTGCCGCCGGCGAGCCGCGGCGCGGCGCTTTCCGCGTATTCCGTGTTTCTCGATTTGTCGCTCGGCCTGACCGGGCCGCTCGCGGGCTATGTCGCGGGTGAGTTCGGGTATGGGTCGGTGTTTCTGTTTGCCGCGCTGGCGGCAGCCGCGGCGGTGGCCCTGTCGGTTGCGCTTTATATGCGCGCGGGGCGCGGGGTCGGTGGGCCAGCTACGGCCTGATGCGGTTTGCCTGCCGGCGCGTCATCGCGACGCATCGGATGCGGGCGAAACACACGCGAGCGGGCCCGCGAGCGCGGCATCGAGCGCTTCGGCTTGCGCGATGAATGCCGCAAACGAAGCCGCGATGCGCGCGTCGTCGTCGCCGTTGCGATCTTCATCGACGGCAAGGTCGCAGTCGTGCTGCAACGTGACGCACGCGCGCATGAACGGCGTCGCGCCGATCACTGCCGCCGCGCCCTTCATGCGATGCGCGATATCGCGCAGGTGCGCGTGGTCGCACGCGTCGAAGGCGGCGCGCGCGTCGGCCAGATCCTGCGCATTGGCGGCCTTCAACGTATCGATGAGCGTACCGGCCTGATCGCCGAAACCGGCCAGCAACGCGCGGTCGAACACCGGTGCGTCCGAATCCGGCTCAACTGCGGACACCTGCGCAGCCGCCGTCGAAGCGCCCGGCACGCGACCGTCGCGCGTCGCGTCGAGCAAGGCGGCGCGCAGACCGTCGAGACCGAGCGGCTTCACGAGACACGCCGTCATGCCCGATGCGACCGCGCGCATCGCCGCGTCGGGTTGCGCGTTCGCCGTCAGGCCGACGATCGGCACGGCGCGTAGCCCCGATCCCTCTTTCGCCTCGTCCTCCCGGATCGTGCGCGCCAGTTCCTCTCCGCTCATTTCGGGCATCGAACAATCGGTGAGAATCACGTCGAATGCGTGCCGCGCGGCGCGCCAGCGTGCGAGTGCGCTCCTGCCGTCGACGGCCATTTGCGCGTTGCCGCCGAGCAGCCTGATCTGCCCTTCGAGCACGATGCGATTGGCGGGATGATCGTCGACGACGAGCACGCGCAGTCCCGCGAGCGATCCGGCAAGCGCGCCCGCCGGCGCGGACGGCGCATCGCCCGTCGACGCCATCGCCTCCGTCTCCGGAAAATCGATGCGCACGGTAAAGCGCGTGCCGCGCCCCGGCTCGCTCGACAGTTCGATAGTGCCGCCCATCATCGTGGTGAGCCGCTTGCTGATGGTGAGGCCGAGCCCGGTGCCGCCGAGGTTGCGCGCGCGGCCATCGTAGGCCTGCACGTATGGCGTGAACAGCATCGCCTGCTTCTCGGGCTCGATGCCGATGCCCGTGTCGCTCACCGTGAGCGTCACCGCACGCTTGCCGTCCTGTGGCGGCGCGACCCGGTATTCGAGGGTGACCGCGCCGACATCGGTGAATTTGATCGCGTTCGAAAGCAGATTGCCGACGATCTGCCGCAGACGCTGGCCATTGGCGAGCAGCCAGACCGGGCCCGCATCGGAGCGGCGCCTGACGACGAGCGCGAGCCCCTTCGCGCGCGCGGCCGGCTCGTAGATCGCCGCGACGCCCGCAACCCACGCGTCGATTTCGAGCGGCGCGGGCGCGAGCACGAGGCGCTCGGCCTCGATCTTCGCGACATCCAGCAGATCGTCGATCATGCCGAGCAGATCGCGAGCGGCGCGATGCGCGATCGACAGCGCGCGCTCGGTCGCGGCGCGCTCGCCCGGGGCGCGCAGTTCCATTTCCAGCACACCGAGCACGGCATTCATCGGCGTGCGGATTTCGTGGCTCATCGTCGCGAGAAAAGTGGATTTCGCGCGATTCGCCGTTTCCGCTTCTTCCTTCGCGGCGCGCATCGCCCCTTCGGCGGCGATCCGGCGCGCGACCTGCACGCGCATCGTCAGCGCCCAGCCCGCGAGCACGAGCACGAGCGCCACGCCGAGCAGCGCGCCGAGCTCGACTTGCGGACGATGGCGCTCCCAAAGCATCTCGGGATGCTCGGAGAGCTTCCAGCGCGCGCGGATCGTCTCCAGCTCGGGCGGCGGCAGACTCTCGATCGCGCGATTGACGATGCCGAGCAGCACCGGTTCGCTCGCCGCGACGATCAGGCCGTGCGGGACCGGCTGCGTCGACAGCGTGCCGCTCAGCACGAGCGAATCGCGAAACGGGTTTTCTACCGCATAGTTGGCGATGGCCAGATCGGCGATGGTCGCATCGGCATTGCCATTCGCCACGGCGCGAAACTGGCCCTCGAACGGTTGCGTGTTGACGATCCGCACGTCGGGCGCGCTCTGTCGCAGAAGCGGCTCCAGCAGCGACGAAGCCGGCAGCGCGACACGTTTGCCCTTGAGCGCGGCGGCGTCGCGCAGCGGCGGCTGGCTGGCTGACGTCACGATCATGAAGATGCCGTCGCCGGTCGGCTTGCTGAGCACGGCGCCGGGCAGCGCCTACGTCTCGCCCACGCCGTAGGGCAGAATCGCGGAGGCGCCGCTGCGCAGGTCGGCCACCAGTTGTTCGGGCGTATCGCGCATGCGGGGCTCGAAGCGCAGGCCGGTCACGCGCGAGATCGCATCGAGGATATCGGCCGCGATGCCCGCCGGCTCCCCGCGCGCATCGCGAAAGGTCCACGGCGCGCCCTGCACGAGCATCGAATAGTGCACCACCGGATGCGCGCGCACCCACGCAAGCTCTTGCGCCGTGAGCTCGATCGGCCTCTCCCGCGTGACCGCGAAGGCGCCCGGATTCCAGCGTGCGCGCGCGAGAAGAATGAACTCGGGCGGCAGCCCCGCGAGGGCGCCGTCGACCCGCTGCCGCAACGCGAGCGCGCTTTGACGATCCGCCGCGAAGGCGAAGCGGTAGCCGTCTCCATCGAAGGCGGCAAGGTCGGTAATGGTCAGATTCGGCAGGTAGTAATGGGTGATCGCGTAGCCGGAAGCAATCATGTCGCCCACGAACGCGTCGGCGTCACCCAACGAGACGGCGAGCAGCGCGCCGATCAGGTCTGGATACGCGACCGGCCGTATCGACGGATAAGCGGACTGCAGGCGCGCCGGCGAATTCTGCGCGTCGAAGTAAGCGAGTCGGTGCCTCGACGGACGTTTCGCGAGCGGCTCGACGTAGATCTGCTTGATCGGCAGGTACTGGCGGCTGTATGCGAGCGCGGCGCCGCTGTCCACGCCGGTCGCGCCCGTCGCCATGTCGATGTCGCCGCGCGCGAGCGCCGCCATCAGCGCGGCGCGGTGTCATGCGGGTACGCCATGTCGAGCGGCGGCGCGACGCCCGGCGCCGCGCCGACGACGATGCGCTCCTTCGCGCCCGCCGCCGTCGCGCACAGCGCCCAGGTCAGAACGATGACGACGACGCCCATGCACGCGCGCCATTGCACGCGCGCGCCCCGCGCATCGCCGCCACGATGTCTTGCACGATCGAACAAGCCCTCTCCCCGGAATGAGCGGTACGGCCAGTGTCTCAAAAAGACTGGGGTGCGTATATCGGCGGTGGGGCCATGGTCGCACGTATCATTGCGAGGCACGAAACGCCGCGCCGTTACGCGGATCGGGCCGCATGTCTTAAAATCCTCGCTTGGCCCATTAGCGTCCGCTTTATGAACCCGACCTCGGAAGACCGCTGGTGCGACTTGCGCCCGGACCCGGACAGCGACACTCCGCTCTATCTTCAACTCGCTCGCAAGCTCGCCAACGCCATCCACGACAATCGGTGGAACGCCGGCGAAGCGCTGCCTTCCGAGCGCGTGCTTTCGGAAGCGCTCGGCGTCTCGCGGATCACGTCCCGGAAAGCGATCGCGCTGCTCGTCGAGCAAGGGCTGATTCGCCGCGAGCAAGGCGCGGGCAGTTTCATCACGCCGCGCTACGAAGATCCGCTCTCGCGTCTGTCGAGCTTTTCCGAGATGCTGCGGCGGCGCGGCTTCAGGCCCAGCTCGAAATGGCTTTCGCGCACCATCGAGCCCGCCAATCGCGATGAAGTCATCCAGCTCGGCCTCTCGCCCGCGGCCACCGTCACGCGCCTGAAACGGCTGCGCCTCGCCGACGACATCGTGATGGCCGTCGAGAACTCCACGTTTCCCGCGTCGTGCATCCCCGATCCGCAGGCCATCGGCGATTCGCTGTACAGCTATCTCGATGCGCGCGGCCTCTCCATCGTGCGCGCGCTTCAGCATTTTCGCGCGGTGAACGCGAGCCCGGAAATCGCGCAGCAAATGGGCATCGCGCCGCACGACGCGCTTCTGCTCATCACGCGCGTCGGCTACACGGCCGATCAGCGCGCGATCGAGCTTACCGATACCTACTGCCGCAACGACTACTACGATTTCGTCGCCGAGCTGCGAAAGTGATCTCCGCCCAATGACCGACACCGCCGCAGCCCAGCCGTCCGACCGATCGCTTTCCATCATGCTGTGGCTCGTCGCCACGGGCTTCTTCATGCAGACGCTCGATTCGACGATCGTCAATACCGCGCTCCCCGCGATGGCCCGCAGCTTAGGCGAAGCGCCATTGCGCATGCAGGGCGTCGTGATCGCCTACTCGCTCACGATGGCGATGATGATCCCCGTCTCCGGCTGGCTCGCCGACAAGCTCGGCACCAAGCGCGTGTTCTTCAGCGCGATTCTCGTGTTCACGATCGGCTCGCTGTTGTGCGCGAAAGCGCAGTCGTTGCAGGCGCTCGTCGCGTATCGCGTGGTTCAGGGCGTGGGCGGCGCGATGCTGCTGCCGGTCGGACGTCTCGCCGTGCTGCGCGTGTTTCCGGCGGAACGGTATCTCTCGGCGCTCGCGTTCGTCGCGATTCCGGGGCTGATCGGCCCGCTGATCGGCCCGACGCTCGGCGGCTGGCTCGTGCAGATCGCGTCGTGGCACTGGATCTTTCTCATCAACGTGCCGGTCGGCGTGATCGGCTGCATCGCGACGAATCTGTACATGCCGGACAGCCGCAATCCGGCGACCGCGCCCTTCGATCTCGCCGGCTATCTGCTGCTCGCCGTCGGCATGGTCGCGCTGACGATCTCGCTCGACGGTCTCGCCGATCTCGGCCTGCAACATGCGATCGTCATCGTGCTGCTCGTGCTCTCCTTCGGCTGCTTCGTCGCCTACGGCCTGCACGCGACGCGCGCCGCCCAGCCGATCTTCTCGCTCGATCTCTTCAAGATTCACACCTTCAGCGTCGGGCTGCTCGGCAATCTGTTCGCGCGTATCGGCAGCGGCGCGATGCCGTATCTGATTCCGCTGCTGCTGCAGGTGAGCCTTGGCTACACGGCGTTCCAGGCCGGCATGATGATGCTGCCCGTCGCCGCCGCCGGCATGGCGTCGAAGCGCGCGGTCACGCGTCTCATCGAAAAGCACGGCTACCGCCGCGTGCTGGTCGTGAACACGGTGCTCGTCGGGTTGATGATGGCGAGCTTCGGACTCGCGAGCGCGCACCAGCCGCTGTGGCTGCGGCTCGCGCAACTGGCGGTCTTCGGCTCAGTCAATTCGATGCAGTTCACCGCGATGAACACGCTCACGCTGAAGGATCTCGGCACCGGCGGCGCGAGCAGCGGCAACAGCCTTTTCTCGCTCGTGCAGATGCTTTCGATGAGTCTCGGCGTGACCGTCGCGGGGGCGATACTGTCGACGTTCACGGGACTCTTGCCGCAAGTCACCGAAACGAACTCGTTGCCCGCGTTCCACGCGACATTCATGTGCGTCGGCATCATCACGGCTGCGACGGCGTGGATCTTCGGGCAACTCGCGCCGGAAGTGCGGGCAACGCGCAGGAAGCCCGATCCGTCCGAATCGAACTGAATCCGACGGTTCGGCAAAGGATCGCGCACCACGGCGGTGCCCCCTGCGCACGACTGCGCGGCGCGCGTTCCCGCGTCTGCGGCACGACCGTCCAATCCGCACACGAATAGGCGCGCCCGACGCACCCGATAACCGCTGCGGCCCGCCTGGATATTGAATTTGCACGCTTTTTGCTCGAACTGCCGGATGCCGATCCGGTAAACTATCTCGATAAAATTCACCGCCTTGCGCCCCGACACCATGAGCATGGTTGATCTCGACCCTCCACGCTTCCAGCCGCCCCGGCCCGTCGCCGGCGACGATGGATCGCGTCGCACCGTGCTGTACGGCGAGTACACCGTTTTCAGCGTGTTCCAGCCCGTGTTTTCCGTGTCGCACCGGCGCGCGATCGGCTATCACGCGTCCTTGCGCGCCCGCGATGACGCGCATCGCCACATTCCGTCTCACGAAGTCTTCACGCAAGCCGCGCGGCGCGGCGATCTGCTCGAACTCGGCCGGCTCGCTGAATCGCTGCATCTGGGTAACTTCAACGCGTTCGACAGCCACGACGAATGGCTTTTCCTCAGCCTGCATCCCGCCGCGCTGATGGATACGAGTTACGGCGACGCCCTGCTCGCATCGCTCAAGGATATCGGCCTGCCGCCGCAGCGCGTCGTGCTCGAAGTCCCCGAGCAGGCGGGCGGCGAGACGACGCGATTCGCCGAAATCGTCGATTCGCTGCGCAAGTCGGGCTTTCTGATCGCGCTGGACGGCTTCGGCGTGAAGCATTCGAACATCGATCGCGTGTGGCATCTGCGGCCCGATATCGTGACGCTCGACCGCTGCATCCTGCAGCAGGCGACCGAGCATTCGCATATCGAGCGCGTGCTGCCGCGTCTCGTGTCGCTGCTCCACGAATCCGGCCAGCTCGTTCTGATGGGCGGTCTCGCGACCGAGCGCGACGCGTTGATCGCACTCGAATGCAACGTCGACTTCGTGCAAGGCGCGTATTTCGCGCAGCCGAGCGTCGATGCGGTTCACAGCGAAGTCGCGGCGGGCGTGATGGACGCGCTGTCGGCGGCATCGCGCGAACGCGTCGCGGCGCGCGAACGGGCGCAAGTCACGCGTCTCGGACCGTACGTGAGCGGGCTGGAGCGCGCATCGGTCAAGCTGATGGAAGGCGAATCGCTCGTCACCGCGACGAGCGAGTTGCTGCAACTCGCCGACACCGCCCGTTGCTTCCTGCTCGATCAGGCCGGACGGCAGATCGGCGACAACGTCGTGCCGATCGTGCGCACCTCGCAACGCGCGAAGCGTTTCAGCCCGCTGCTGCATTCGGAGGGCGCGAGCTGGGAACGCCGGCCGTATTTCATCGAGGCGCTGCGCGCGCCGGGACGTGTGCATCTAACAGCGCCGTATCTCTCGATCAACGATGCGCACCTTTGCGTGACGGCGTCTATCGCCGCGCAGACGCCTTATGGATTACAGGTGCTGTGCGTGGATATCAACTGGGAAGGCGCTAAGCAGCGATAGGTCTACGCGCCGTTGCCGGAATCGGGACGAAGCAGATCGAAGCCGGCGAGTACCAGCACGCCGGAGAGCACGATGAGCGCGGCGGAATGGCGGCCGAAATACAGCAACGCGGCCGCCGACCAGGCCGCGAGGCACAGGCCTGCGAAGCGTTTCATGGCGATGCGATTCGGAGCATGACGACAAGCCGACATTTTAGGCTCGCGTTTCAGCCCGTGCAGCGACGGCCTGCGCTCAGGCGCCGAGCGTCGCCCTGCCGCGATGCTTGCTCCGGCTCAGATACCGGCCCAGTCGAATCGACGGCTTTTCGATCGCATAGTATCCGGCGATGCTGACTGGAAGAATCAGCACGGCGGCGATCAGCATCGACATGCCGTGATACGTTTCGCCGAAATAATGCAGCACGCCCAGCAGCACGATACAGTGCAGCAGATACAGGCTGAAGGAAATCTTGCCGAGAAATACCAATGGCCGCGCAGCCAGAAAATCGGCAAACGGCCTGAGCGAAATCGCCAGAATCAAAATGCCGGTCACGGCCGGAAGAACGACCCAATCGTCGGCAAAACCGCGCAGCACATCGTTGGATATCAGATGGCGATTCACCGAGCCAACGAGGACATATAGGGCGAGAGAAATCACCAATGCGCCGAAAAGCCAGCGCGGAGAAATCGGCGCAAGTTTCGACACGATGGCGTCGCGATATCGCGCAATCAGGGCGCCCAGCACGAACATCGACATGTAATGAATGGTTGGAATCCACTCGCCCCGAAGACTCGCTTCCATGAGCGTCCGATGCAGAGGGAAGTAATAACCGAATGCCGCGAGTGACAGGCCGGCACTCAGCGCTATGGAAAACCAGAGCGGCATCGCAAACACTACGACTATCAGAATCGGAAAGATGAGCGAGATACGCATCTCGTAGACCAGCGACCAGAGCACCGGGTCCAGCGTGCTGTTGCTGAATGGAATCAGAAAGTAGATATGGTTCAGCAGATCATGCCGATCGATGCCTGCATGCCATGCCTCGTTGACCCACTCGCCGGTCCACGACAGATTCGACCGGTAAAGCACGCAATACGCTGCATATGCGGCGAGTACCGCAAACAAGTAAGGTATATAAATCCGGCAGACGCGCTTGACGACGAACTCGGCGAAACCTGGCCTGCTTTCACCGGTGACCTGCAAAGTCAGCGCAAAGCCGCTCAGCGCGAAGAACAGAATCACGGCGGAATGCCCCTCCGCGATTACGCGCCACGGAACATGCTGAAGCCATCGTGTCAGTGTGATTTGCGAATAGTGATTGAATACGACGGTCAAAGCGGCAATGCCGCGCAATGAATCGAGTTGGTGATAGCGTGTCGTCAATGTTCAGCTCGCGTCTTTGGTTGGCCGGGCCAATATGCAGAATCGGAAGCCAGTTCGGCGACCCCGATCCCGTTAGACTGAGTGAGACTTCGACGTTCCCCAAAAAGCGCCGCACACTTAAAATGCCGGGCGCACCAATAAAAAAGCCCTCTTTCGAGGGCTTTCTTTCCGCTTGCGACGCTCTGAAAACCAAAGAACGCCGCAACCAATTTTCACGCGCAATCAGGCACCGAAATTCTTCGCTGCGAAATCCCAGTTCACGATATTCCAGTAAGCCTCGATGAACTTCGGACGCGCATTGCGATAGTCGATGTAATAAGCGTGTTCCCACACGTCGATGGTCACGAGCGCTTTCGCGTCGGTCGTGAGCGGCGTGGCGGCATTGCTCGTCGACACGATATCCACCGTGCCGTCGGTCTTCTTCACGAGCCAGGTCCAGCCCGAACCGAACGTGCCGGTTGCGACCTTGGCGAATTCTTCCTTGAACTTGTCGTAGGAACCGTACTTTGCGTTGATCGCGTCAGCCAGCGCGCCGGTCGGTGCGCCACCGCCGTTTGGCGAAAGGCTGTTCCAGAAGAACGTGTGATTCCAGACTTGCGCGGAGTTGTTGAACACGCCGCCCGACGATTTCTTCACGATCTCTTCGAGAGGCAGGTTCTCGAATTCGGTGCCGGGGATCAGCTTGTTCAGGTTTGTCACATAGGTCTGGTGGTGCTTGCCATAGTGATACTCGAGCGTTTCTTCCGACATGTGCGGAGCGAGCGCGTTCTTGTCGAACGGCAGCGGCGGGAGCGTATGTTCCATGATGCGAGCTTCCTTTCTATGTGGATTGTGGGATTGTGAGGATTGAAGCGTGGAGCAATGGATTGTAGGCGAGTTGGGATAACCCAGCAAACCGTGTGCCCTTTATGAGCAAGATTGCTTTCCATATGCCTCACAAGGCGTAAAAAGTGCTCTGGCGAGCCTCTTCGGGCACGTCAAATGTACGCCGATTTCTTGTGTCGCGTCGGCTTCAGAATTCGTCTGACAGACGCGGCTGAACATCTGCAAGCAACACGTCCGCGGAGCCTTCCGCGAGATGAACGGTGAGCGGCCGCCTCGGTTTCAACGCGTTCGGCGCACGCACGGCGCGGCCGGTTTGAGCGTCGATCAATGCGGCATAGCCGCGTTCCAGCGTGCGCTGCGGACTGAGCACCTGCAAACGCGCCGCCAGTTCCGAGACGCACGCTTTCTCGCGCTCCGCGCGTCGCTCATGCGCGCCGCCGATCCGCTGCGCAAGCCGCAGCAGATGCTCGCGTTCGGCAGCCACGTTCGGACGCCTGCGCTGCCAGCGATATTGCACCAGCGCGAAATGCGCGCGCGCATCACGCACGGGCCGCGCGCCCGCTGCGCTGAGACGGCTCGCCAGTTGCCGCAGATGCGCACGCTGCCGCGCGAGCCGTTCCGCCGGACTGACGAGCCTGCGCGCGAGCCAGTCGAGTTGCTGCGCGCGCCGCTCCATCATTCGGCCGAAGCCGCGCGCGAGCGCCGCATGCCGATGATCCAGCTCGCGCAACAGCAGCACGCGCTGCGGGCTGACGAGTTCGGCGGCGGCGGTCGGCGTCGGCGCCCGCACGTCGGCGGCGAAATCGGCGATGGTGAAATCCGTTTCGTGACCGACGCCGCTCACCACCGGCAACTCGCTCGCCGCGATCGCACGCGCGAGCACTTCCTCATTGAACGCCCACAGATCCTCAATCGATCCGCCGCCGCGGCACACGATCAGCACATCGACTTCGCGGCGCGCATTCGCGGCTTCGACCATCGCCGCGAGCTTCGCGCCGACGCCCGCGCCCTGCACCGGCGCCGGATACACGACGACCGGCACATGCGGCGCACGACGCGCGAGCGTCGTGAGCACGTCGCGCAGAGCGGCGGCCTGCAACGACGTCACGATGCCGATGCCGCGCGGATGCGTCGGCAGCGCGCGTTTGCGCTCGGCCGCGAAGAGTCCTTCGCTTTCGAGTTGCGCTTTCAGCCGCAGGAACGCCTCGTAAAGCCGGCCCTGCCCCGTGCGCCGCACCGCTTCCACGTTGAGCTGCAACTCGCCGCGCGGTTCGTACATCGTGACGAGCGCGCGCACCTCGATCTTGTCGCCTTCTCGCGGCGTGAACTCGGCGTATTGCGCACGGCCGCGAAACATTACGCAGCGCATCTGCGCGTTCGCGTCCTTGATCGAAAAGTACCAATGGCCGCTCGCCGCACGCGTGAAGTTCGACACCTCGCCCGACACCCAGACGAGCGGGAACGACCGTTCGAGCATCGAGCTGATTGCGCGATTGAGTGCTGAAACGGGGATGACGGCATCGCCGCTTTGCGACGGCAGGGAATCGGGAGTCATGTCTGATGGGAAAAATATTTGCGCTGCGGCCGCCGTGTCCGATGGACAAATGCCGCTGAACGAGGTACGCAAGTGTAGCAAGTGTCCACACAGAAAGACTTACCGCAGTGCGCGCAGGATCATCGCCAGAGGCCCGTGACTTCGTTGCAAGCCATTGATTCTTTGACGATTTATTTTCGTGAACACTGTAATCCCCGGAGCAACTCTTTCCTGACGCGGTGATGCGCCCGACGCGCCGCAAGTTCTTCACAGACTTATCCACAGGCGCTCGAATTGCACCGGGCCGAATCCTCACACATGCTGGCGACTGGCGCCCACGGCTCACGCGCGCTAGAGTGCCGGGTTCCAGCACCCGCCAACCGTACTCCGAGGAGCTGCCGTTGCACGCCATGCCGTACCCGACCTGCCGCCCGCCAGCGTTCAACGCGAAGGCGGTCCATGTCTGATTTCAAGCCGCCGATCGAGAACTTTCTCGCCCGCGAATGGCGCCGTCGCGGTCCCGTCGCCTGGGCGCTGACGCCCTTCGCCTGCATCTTCGGCGCGATCGCAGCCACGCGGCGCGCCTTCTACGAACTCGGCTGGATCAAGCGCGTCGATGTCGGCGTGCCGGTGGTCGTCGTGGGCAACGTGACCGTCGGCGGGACGGGCAAGACGCCGACGGTCATCGCGCTCGTCGAGGCGTTGCGCGCCGCCGGGTTTCAGCCGGGCGTGGTCTCGCGCGGCTACGGCGCGAAGGTCGCGAAGCCGACGAGCGTCACGCCGACGTCCGCCGCCGCGCAGGTCGGCGACGAGCCGCTCCTGATCGCACGACGCACGCACGCGCCGGTGTTCGTCTGCCCTGATCGCGTCGCCGCCGCGAAGGCGCTGATCGAAGCGCATCCGAACGTCGATGTCCTCGTCTCCGACGACGGCCTGCAGCACTACCGCCTCGCGCGCGCGTTCGAGCTCGTCGTGTTCGATGCCCGCCTCGGCGGCAACGGCTTTCTGCTGCCCGCGGGTCCGTTGCGCGAGCCGATGTCGCGCCGCCGGGACGCGACGCTCATCAACAGCCCGTACGAGCGCACGCTGCCGCCGTGGCCGGACACGTTCGCGCTCGAACTCGAATCCGGCGACGCGTGGTTGCTCGACGATCCGCATCAGCGTCGTTCGCTCGATCAGTTCGCGGGCGAGAAAGTGGTCGCGGCGGCGGGCATCGGCTCGCCGGAGCGCTTCTTCGCGACGCTGCGCGCGGCGGGCATCACGCCCGCGACGCGCGCGTTCCCCGATCACTATTCGTATCGCGAGAATCCGTTCGCGGGCGTCGAAGCCGATGCGATCCTGATCACCGAAAAGGATGCAGTAAAATTTGGGGCCTGGCGCGACGCACGCATCTGGGTCGTTCCGGTGCAAGCCGTGCTCAGACCGCGCCTCATCGCTCTTGTTGTGGAGAAACTCCGTGGACGCACGTCTGCTTGAAATCCTCGTTTGCCCGATCTGCAAAGGCCCGCTCAGTTACGATCGCGCGGCGCAGGAACTCGTTTGCAGCGCCGACAAGCTCGCTTATCCGATCCGCGACGGCATTCCCGTGATGCTCGTCGACGAAGCGCGGCAGACGGTCGAAGGCACGCCCGTCGAGCCGATCAAGCCGAACGGCGACGCCTGAGTGCGCTGACATGTCCGTTCCGTTCATCGCGGTCATTCCGGCGCGTCTCGCTTCCACCCGCCTGCCGAACAAGCCGCTCGCCGATATCGGCGGCAAGCCGATGGTCGTGCGCGTCGCCGAACGCGCGCGCGAATCCGGCGCGAGCCAGGTGCTCGTCGCGACCGATTCCGACCGCGTGGTCGAGGCCGTGCGTGATCACGGCATCGAAGTGATGATGACGCGCTCGGATCATCCCACCGGCACGGACCGTCTCGCCGAAGTGGCGACGCGCCTGAACTGGGACGACGACGCGATCGTCGTCAACGTGCAGGGCGACGAGCCGCTCATCGATCCGCAACTCGTGCGCGATGTCGCCGCGCACCTTGCCGCGCGTCCCGAATGCGCGATCGCCACGGCCGCGCATCCGATTCACGATCCCGCCGACGTCTTCAATCCGAACGTGGTGAAGGTCGTGCTCGATGTGAAGAGCGTCGCGCTCTACTTCTCGCGCGCGCCGATTCCGTGGACGCGCGATCTCTGGCAGCCGCACTGGCCGGATGTCGCCGCGCTCGCAAAACTGCCTTCCGTGCCGGAGAACGTGCTGCGCCACATCGGGCTCTATGCCTATCGCGCGAAATTCCTGCGCGACTTCCCCACGCTCGCGCAAGCGCCGATCGAAGCCGCCGAAGCGCTCGAACAACTGCGCGCGCTGTGGCACGGCGAGCGCATCGCGGTGCGCGTGACGCGGGACGCGCCGCCGCCGGGCGTCGATACACCCGCCGATCTCGAGCGCGTCCAGGCGCTCTTCCCCACAGCCGACTGAGCGCTGCCGCACAACCCGTGTAAACCCCGCCGACGCCCGATTGGCGGGGGTTTTTGGCGATTTCTATCCGCGTTATTACGGTCGCGATCGTAAGGAGCCGTGGCATAATCAAGCGATTGCGCGAGCCTTCCGGTCAGCGCCACGCTCAACGTTGCGCCGCTGTCCGCAGGTGCCCGCCGTCTCCTTTCGGCCGCGCGCCCTGTCGTCGACGCCGCACGAGCCAAGCCACCGGATGTCAAATCAGCCTCGCGGCTTGAAGCGGTTTATAGACGATTCGGAGAGATCACCATGCGTTTGATCCTGTTGGGCGCACCCGGTGCGGGCAAGGGCACCCAGGCAAACTTCATCAAGGAGAAATTCGGCATTCCGCAGATTTCGACCGGCGACATGCTGCGCGCAGCCGTCAAGGCAGGCTCGCCGCTCGGCGTCGAGGCGAAGCGCTACATGGACGCGGGCGAGCTGGTGCCGGATTCGCTCATCATCAATCTCGTGAAGGAACGTCTGCAGGCCGACGACTGCCAGAACGGCTATCTCTTCGACGGCTTTCCGCGCACGCTGCCGCAAGCCGAAGCCATGAAAGACGCAGGCGTCGCGATCGACTACGTGCTCGAGATCGATGTTCCCTTCGACGAAATCATCACCCGCATGAGCGGCCGCCGCGTGCATGCTGCATCGGGCCGCACGTATCACGTCAAGTTCAATCCGCCGAAGGTCGACATGACCGACGACGTCACCGGCGAGCCGCTGATCCAGCGCGACGACGACAAGGAAGAGACCGTGAAGAAGCGTCTCGACGTGTATGTCGCGCAGACCAAGCCGCTGATCGCGTACTACAACGACTGGGCGAAGAGCGGCGAAGCGCCGAACGGTTTGAAGGCGCCGGCGTATCGCAAGATCGCGGGCACCGGCACCGTCGACGAAATCCGCACGCGCGTGTTCGACGCGCTGAAGTAAAGCGCGCTACGCTTAAGGCTCGAAGAAAACCCGCTCTCGACGAGCGGGTTTTTTTACGCCTGTGAATCCGCATGATCGATGTGCGAATTTGCGATCACGGGCTTCGCTACAATCGACGCGTTTCCCACAAGGACTACATCGGCGCGAGCGGCACTTACCCCTGCCCTCGCATGCACGCACGAATCACATAACGGAGAAGCAGCATGGAGATGCAAGGCAATGTCTTTCTGATTACCGGTGGCGCGTCGGGACTCGGCGCGGCAACGGCGCGGCTCATTACGGCGCAAGGCGGCAAGGTCGTGATCGCCGATATGAACGAGGCGGCGGGCGTCGCCCTCGCGAACGAGCTGTCCGGCGCCTTCGTCAAATGCGACGTGAGCCAGGAAAGCGACGGTCAGCGCGCCGTCGAAACCGCGACGAGTCTCGGCACGTTGCGCGGCCTCGTGAACTGCGCGGGCATCGCGCCGGCGGCGAAGACGGTCGGTCGCGACGGTCCGCACGCGCTCGATCTGTTCTCGAAAGTGATTTCGGTGAACCTCATCGGCACCTTCAACATGATCCGGCTCGCGGCCAGCGTGATGTCGAAGAACGAAGCCAACGATGCGGGCGAGTGCGGCGTGATCGTGAACACGGCATCGGTGGCGGCGTATGACGGGCAGATCGGCCAGGCGGCCTATGCGGCATCGAAGAGCGGCGTGGCGGGCATGACGCTGCCGATCGCGCGCGATCTGAGCAAGAGCGGCATCCGCGTGATGACGATCGCGCCGGGCCTGTTCGAAACCCCGATGCTGCTCGGCATGCCGAAGGAAGTGCAGGACGCGCTCGGCGCGATGGTGCCGTTCCCGTCGCGCCTCGGCAAGCCGGACGAATACGCGATGCTCGTCAAGCACATCTTCGATAACCCGATGCTCAACGGCGAAGTGATCCGTCTCGACGGCGCGATCCGCATGCAGCCGAAATGACGCTTTGGATGTGAAAACGGCGGGCTTCTCCCGAAGTCCGCCGTTTTCATTTCAGTCGCCGTTGTGCTGCGTGCGTTGCCGCAGCTCATGCAATTCGGTCTCGACGACCGTCGCGTCCTCGGCATCCGGGCGTATCTCGATGTAACGCTGCAAATCCTCGAGCGCCGGCCGCAGATAATCCAGGCGCGCGTACGCGAAGCCGCGATCGCGCACTTCCTCGATGCTGTTCGGCAGTGCGATCACGAGCCGCTGCTGAACCGCGAGCAGCCGTTGCCAGCGTTCCGTCTGCAAGTAGGTGCCCTTCAGATTCCGCAGCATGCGCGCGACGATCTCGCGGCGCGTCGCGGGCTGCAACAGCACGCGCAGCGCGCTGCCGATCGATTCGCCCACACGCTGCACATATGGCTCCAGCATCTCGACCATCTGCGCTTCGGAGAGCGTTTGGCCGGTAGTCGGATCGAGCATCAGATCCTGGCCCGGTGTGGCGACGCGCAGCAGGAAATGCCCCGGAAACGACACGCCGCGCACCGGCAAGCCGAGTTGCTCGGCCATTTCCAGATAGATCACCGCGAGCGAAATCGGAATGCCGCGACGCCGGCGCAGCACCACGTTCAGATGGCTGTTGTCGGGATCGTAGTAATCGTTGAGGTTGCTGGAAAAACCCAGCTCGCGAAAGAAGTATCGGTTGAGCGCATCGACCTTGTGCTCGACGCTCGCGTCGCCGGGCATGCGGCGGCGGGCGCGCACGACGAGTTCGTCGATCTCCGCGAGCGTGGCCTGCATGTCGAGATCGGGATACGCATCCTGCGCGAGCGACAAAGCCGCTTCCGTGAGCGGAAGGCTCTCGTCGTCCGCCATCAGCGAAGAGAAGTAGTCGAGGATACGCGTTGTCGTCATCAAAGCGTGCGTCTCTTGAAATAGGCGTACTTGAAGCCCATTGCGGACAGAATACCGAAATATAGCGCGGCGAACACGACGAGGCTCGCACCGAGGAGCGCGATGCGCATGAACGGCGTCGCGCGCATGCCGATCCAGTCGAAATTGATCGCCACCCAATGCATCGTGCCCGCAAGAATCAGGCACGCGCCGATCAGTTGCACGAAAAAGCGCAGCCAGCCCGGCGAAGGCTCATAGATCTTGCGGCGGCGCAGACCCGCGAACAACAGGAGCGCATTGGCGAGCGCGCCGAGGCCGATCGAAAGCGTCAGGCCCGCATGGGAAAAAATCGGCACGAAGATGTAGTTGCTCACCTGCGTCATGATCAGCACGAAGATCGCGATCTTCACCGGCGTCTTGATGTCCTGCTTCGCGTAGAAGCCCGGCGCGAGAATCTTGATGAGGATGAGCCCGATCAGCCCGATTCCATACGCCGCCAGCGCGCGGCTGACCATCACGACGGAATGGCTGTCGAACTTGCCGTAGTGAAAGAGCGTCGCGGTAAGCGGCTCGGCGAAGAAGAAGAGCGCGATCGCGCTGGGCGCGGCCAGCAGGAACGTGATGCGCAAGCCCCAGTCGAGCAGCGCGGAGTATTCGTCGTGGTTGGCGTCGACGTGCGCCTTCGACAAGCTCGGCAGCAGGATCGTGCCCAGCGCCGCGCCCAATAGAGCTGTGGGGAATTCCATCAGGCGGTCGGCGTAGTTGATCCACGACACGGCGCCCGCGCCGATATTCGACGCGATATTGGTGTTGATGATGAGGCTCAACTGCCCCACCGACACCGCGAACATCGCCGGGACCATCTTCAGCAACACGCGCTTGACGCCCGGATGCGCGAGCGCGCGCCGGAAGTTCAGCCCGACGCGCGGCGTCATGTCGATTTTCTTAAGGCCGGGCAGCTGCACGAGCAATTGCAGCACGCCGCCGACGATCACCGCATACGCGAGCGCATAGACCGGCACCTTCAGATGCGGCGCGACGAACACCGCCGCGAAAATGAACGCGACGTTCAACAGCACGGGGGCGAACGCGGGCAGCGAAAACTGCTTGTACGTGTTGAGCACGCCAGAGGCGAGCGTCGTCATCGAAATGAGGACGATGTACGGAAACATGATGCGCGTCATCTCGACCGCAAGCGTGTATCCGATGCCTTCGTGCTTGAGCCCCGACGCCACCGCGTAGACGACCCAGCTCGCGCCCGCCATGCCGGCGAGCGACAGCACGACGAGGAACCACGTGAGCACGGTCGACATCGCGTCGACGAGCGCCTTGGTCGGATCGTGGCCCTTGCTGTTCTTGAACTCGGCGAGGATCGGAACGAACGCCTGCGCGAACGCGCCTTCCGCGGAGAGACGCCGCAGCAGATTGGGAATGCGGAACGCGACATAGAACGCGTCGGTATAGAGACTTGCGCCGAAAGCTCGGGCGATCAGCGTTTCGCGGATCAGGCCGGTCACGCGCGACAGCAGCGTGAAGCCGCTGACCGTCAGGAGGGCTCGGAATAGATTCATGGGGCGCTTATTATACGGGCCGCGTGCTACGCGCCCACGAGACTCCGCGTCCTACAGACCAAATGCACCAAATCGCCCCGAGACGGCGCGATCCACGCGCCGCTTGTCACGCCTCATATTCCCTTGCTATAATTTCCGGTTTCGAAGCTCCAAAATTCTATTGGATTGCGTAGCTTCGCGTCTTTTCCGGCTCAGGCCGGCGATGTTTTAGAGGTTCTCGGGCAATCGTTCCCGGGAGTTCAGATCAAAAGGCAGCGCGATCGAGTGCCCGTGTAAGGGTTTTTCAAGGCCTTCGCCGGCCGCGCGCTCCGGACAAGTAACAGCAGAAACAGGACAAGGAAACCGTCATGGCAAATTCCGCTCAAGCTCGCAAGCGCGCCCGTCAGGCCGCCAAGGCAAACTCGCACAACTCGGCGCTGCGCTCGAAGTTCCGCACGGCCATCAAGGCAGTTCGCAAGGCTATCGAAGCCGGCGATCAGGCCAAGGCCGCCGAAGTGTTCCAGTCGTCGGTCAAGACGCTGGACATCATCGCGGACAAGAAGATCGTCCACAAGAACAAGGCTGCTCGTCACAAGAGCCGCCTGGCTGCAGCAATCAAGGGCCTGCAGGCCCCCGCTGCCCAGTAATTCCGGCTCGCTTCTGGCGGGCGCTTTCGGTCATCGCGAGTTTTCGTTGACGGGGCGTTCGCCGAAGCAGCTTCCTGTTTCCGCTGCGCAGTAACGAAAAAGCCCGCTTCGGCGGGCTTTTTTGCGTCTGCGACTTCTGTCGCTTGCTGTCGCTTACTGTCGATTCATCAGGGCTGGTGCTGCTGGGTCTGCGTGCCGTGATGCGGCGGCAGTTCGCACGCCTCGGTCACGAGCAGATCGTTGTCCTTCGCGAAGTTCAGCACGAAGTCGAAAGCCATCGGCTCGATATCGCGCAGGCGCGAATCGACGATCACGACCTTGATGTCGCCGATCATCGTCGGACGCACGTAGATGGAGTATTGCAGACGGGCGTTGGGCCCTTTCGCCTTGGGGCCGAAGCCCGACATCACACCGCACAGGCGCTCGGACCAATCGCTCGGCCGAAACTTCCTCCCGTTCCTGGTGATGCCTTGTATGAAGTATTCGGTCGGAGATGTTTCAGCCATGTAGAAATACCTTTTGACGGCCGGTGACGCGCACCGGGACGCACATGCCTGACGCAGGGAACCGCATGGGCCGGCGCAGGAGATCGATTCTGTGAGAACCGTCCGCGCCCGCGGCAGGATTGGCGGACTCGACAGCACTGCGCAATCCACCGCGAAATCGAAACGCACGAAGCCACGCCGACCGAATTCTTTCGAACCCTTCGCCGCAAATGCGCGTGAAACGGTGCTGAATGTTGCAGAACTGTTGAAAAACGAGCGAGCGCAATTATACCGCAGCGACCTCTTTTCCGCAGCGCACACAGACATCGGGCGCGTCCATCAGGGCTATTACGAAGCCACGGGCGGGGCCTGCGCGCTCGGCATCGTCCTTTTGGCCAGCCTCGTCAAACATCGCAAAATCCTTTATGCTCAAATGCGATACCACTCACGACGGCGGCGCCGTCCGGCCCTGACGCCTCATGGCGAAGCAGCCGGTTCGAAGCCGCCGCCTGCGTTTCATGACCGCCAAAAAAATTCGCCACTATCTTCAGTTCAAGGATTTTTCGCTTGACGACTACGAGTATCTGCTCGAACGCGCGCGCATCCTGAAGCGCAAGTTCAAGAACTACGAGACCTATCATCCGCTGCACGATCGCACGCTCGCGATGATCTTCGAGAAGAGCTCGACGCGCACGCGTCTCTCGTTCGAAGCGGGCATCTTCCAGCTCGGCGGCCACGCGGTGTTCATGAACACGCGCGACACGCAGCTCGGCCGTGGCGAGCCGATCGAGGATTCGGCGCAGGTCATCTCGCGCATGGTGGACATCATCATGATCCGCACGTTCGGCCAGGACATCATTCAGCGCTTCGCCGAAAGCTCGCGGGTGCCCGTCATCAACGGGCTGACCAACGAATATCACCCGTGCCAGGTGCTCGCGGACATCTTCACGTTCTACGAGCATCGCGGTCCGATTCACGGCAAGACTGTCGCGTGGGTCGGTGACGCGAACAACATGCTCTACACGTGGATCGAGGCGGCGCACATCCTCGGCTTCAAGCTGCGCCTCTCGACGCCGCTCGGCTACAAGCTCGACCCCGCGCTGGTCTCCGAGGAAAGCAAGCCGTTCTTCGAAGAGTTCGACGATCCGAACGATGCGTGCGCGGGCGCCGATCTCGTCACGACGGACGTCTGGACCAGCATGGGTTACGAAGCCGAGAACGAGGCGCGCATGAAGGCGTTCGCGGACTATTGCGTCGACGCGGAGATGATGGCGCGCGCCAATCCCGACGCGCTCTTCATGCACTGCCTGCCCGCGCATCGCGGCGAGGAAGTCAGCGCGGAAGTCATCGACGGCCCGCAGAGCGTGGTCTGGGACGAGGCGGAGAACCGTCTGCATGTCCAGAAGGCGCTGATGGAGTATCTCCTGCTCGGCAAGCTCAATCACTGAGCAAATCGGCGCTGCCGATGAGCCGCGCATCCCAATTTTGCGGAAGCGCGGCTTTTTGATGTCAAAATAGCGTTTTTTCCGCGCACTTCATGCCCGTCGCGCGCCCGACGGACGCGAAGCGGCGCACAACCGCCGCACCTGGCTTTTCAGCACACGAGTTCACCATGAGCGATATCAAGAAAGTCGTGCTCGCCTATTCGGGCGGTCTCGACACCTCCGTCATCCTGAAATGGTTGCAGGACAACTACGACGCCGAAGTCGTGACCTTCACGGCCGACATCGGCCAGGGCGAGGAACTGGAGCCCGCGCGCAAGAAGGCGCTCCAGCTCGGCATCAAGCAGGACAACATCTTCATCGAAGACCTGCGCGAAGAGTTCGTCCGCGATTTCGTGTTCCCGATGTTCCGCGCGAACACCATCTACGAAGGCGAGTATCTGCTCGGCACGTCGATCGCGCGTCCGCTGATCGCGAAGCGTCAGATCGAAATCGCCCGCGCGACCGGCGCGCAAGCCGTCTCGCACGGCGCGACCGGCAAGGGCAACGACCAGGTCCGCTTCGAGCTCGGCTACTACTCGCTCGAACCCGGCATCAAGGTGATCGCGCCGTGGCGCGAATGGGACCTGCTCTCGCGCGAAAAGCTGCTCGCGTACGCCGAGAAGGCCGGCATTCCGATCGAAATGAAGCACAAGCAAGGCGGCGCGCCCTACTCGATGGACGCGAACCTGCTGCACATCTCGTTCGAAGGCCGCCATCTGGAAGATCCGAAGGCCGAAGCCGAAGCCGATATGTGGCGCTGGACCGTGTCGCCGGAAGAGGCGCCGGATCAGCCGGAATACGTCGATGTCGAATTCGAGAAGGGCGATCCGGTCGCGCTGAACGGCAAGCGCCTGTCGCCCGCCGAGATGCTGACCGAGCTGAACCGCCTCGGCGGCAAGCACGGCATCGGCCGTCTGGATCTGGTCGAAAACCGCTATGTCGGCATGAAGTCGCGCGGCTGCTATGAAACGCCGGGCGGCACGATCATGCTGAAGGCGCACCGCGGCATCGAATCGATCACGCTCGATCGCGAAGTGGCGCATCTGAAGGACGATCTGATGCCGCGTTACGCATCGCTGATCTACAACGGCTACTGGTGGAGCCCGGAGCGCCGCGCGCTGCAGGTGCTGATCGACCACACGCAGGAGAAGGTCAACGGCTGGACGCGCGTGAAGCTCTACAAGGGCAGCGTGTCGGTCGTCGCGCGCGATTCGAAGGAAACGCTGTTCGACAAGACCATCGCGACCTTCGACGACGACGGCGGCGCCTACGACCAGGCCGACGCCGGCGGTTTCATCAAGCTGAACGCACTGCGCATGCGCATCGCGGAAAACGCACGCCGCAAGCGCGGCGCGTAATTCGCGCGTTTGTGGACGTAAAAAAACCCGCCGGACTTTCGTTCGGCGGGTTTTTTTCTGCGCGTCGGAATCAGAGGCAGACTGGTTCCATCTCCAGTTCGACGTTAAAGCGCGCGAGCACGTCGCGCGTGATGGCTTCAGCGAGTTCGAGCACTTGCGCGCCCGTCGCGCCGCCGCGATTCACGAGGACGAGCGCCTGACGGTCATGCACTGCCGCACCGCCGATGCCGCGCCCTTTCCAGCCGCATTGGTCGATCAGCCAGCCCGCCGCGAGCTTCACCTGTCCGTCCGCCTGGCGATACGAGACGACGCCGGGTTCGCGCTGTTGCAGCGTCTCGAATGCCGCCGCGCTCACGACCGGATTCTTGAAGAAACTGCCCGCATTGCCGAGCACGGTCCAGTCAGGCAGCTTGGCGCGGCGCACGCTGACGACCGCATCGAAAATGGCCTGTGCATCCGGTTTTGCGGCGCCTTCGAGCGCGCGCGCGACGTCGGCATAATCGGCGCGCGGCGTCCACGCTTTCGGCAGCCTGAACACCACCGACGTGATCATGAAGCGCCCGCGCCCTGCCCGCTTGAAGACGCTGTCGCGATAACCGAACGCGCATGCGGCGCGATCGAAGTCCACGCGTTCGCCGGTCGCGAGTTCGACCGCGCTGAGCCGCTCGAAGCGCTCGCCCATTTCGAGCCCGTATGCGCCGATGTTCTGAATCGGCGCGGCGCCGACCGTGCCCGGAATCAACGCGAGGTTTTCGAGGCCCGGCATGCCTTGTGCGAGCGTCCAGGCAACGAAATCGTGCCAGTTTTCGCCCGCGCCGGCTTCGACGAGCCAAGCGCCGTCGTCTTCGCCGATCACGCGTTTGCCCGCGATGCCGACGATCAGCGCGACGCCGTCGAAATCGCGCGTCAGCACGATATTGCTGCCGCCGCCGAGCACGAGTTGCGGCATGTTCGCGATGCGCGCATCGGTGGCGAGCGCGACGGCCGCATCGACGGAATCGATGCGCATCGCATGACGCGCGCGCGCATCGAAGCCGAACGTGTTGTGAGCGAGCAGAGAGAAATCGGAGAGAAGCTGGAGCGACATGAGCGAGGCGCGTCGGTAGAATGACGACAGGTCCGTGATTATAGCGATTGCGCGAGCCGCGCTTGCCCGGCGCGCTCGCCTCAATGAAGGAGAAAGACAGATGCCATCGTTTGACGTCGTCAGCGAAGCAAACATGATCGAAGTGAAGAACGCGATCGAGCAGTCGAACAAGGAAATCTCGACGCGCTTCGACTTCAAGGGTTCGGATTCACGCGTCGAGCAGAAAGAGCGCGAACTCACGCTCTACGCCGACGACGATTTCAAGCTCGGCCAGGTGAAGGACGTTCTGCTGAACAAGCTGGCCAAGCGCAGCGTCGACGTGCGTTTTCTCGACTACGGCAAGCAGGAGAAGATCGGCGGCGACAAGCTGAAGCAGGTCGTCACGGTGAAGAAAGGCGTGTCGGGCGATCTGGCGAAAAAAATCGTCAAGATCGTGAAGGACAGCAAGATCAAGGTTCAGGCGAGCATTCAGGGCGATGCGGTGCGCGTGCAAGGCACGAAACGCGACGACCTGCAAAGCGCTATCGCGCTGCTGAAGAAGGAAGTCACGGACACGCCGCTCGACTTCAACAACTTCCGCGACTGATTTTTTGCCGCAAGAAGTGAAAAAGCCGTTCCGGTTTGCGCCGGAACGGCTTTTTGCTTTATTCGGGCGCTTGCGCCGCTTTCTTCTTTTCGCCGATGCGGCTTTCCTGCCCCGCCAGCAACTTCGAAATATTGGCGCGATGCCGCCAGATCAGAAGCAGGCTCATCGCGAGAACTGCGAGCGAGATGCGGCTCGGCCCGAACAGGAACACCTGAAAAAACGGCGCGAACACGGCCGCGACCAGCGCCGCCAGCGATGAATAGCGGAAGAAGAACGCGATGATCAGCCAGGTGAGCAGCGTCGCGATGCCGAGCGCCGGGTGGATCGCGAGCAGCACGCCCGCCGCCGTCGCGACGCCCTTGCCGCCCTGAAACCTGAAGAAAACCGGGTAGAGATGCCCGAGAAAAACCGCGATGGCCGCGAGCGCCGTGGCCGTGATGATGCCGGCGCTATCCCAGCCGAAGCTCGCGCCGAAGTGCGCGACGATCCACACGGGCAGCCAGCCCTTGAACGCGTCGCCGATAAGCGTGAGGATCGCGGCCTTCTTGTTGCCGGTGCGCAGCACGTTGGTCGCGCCGGGATTGCCCGAGCCGTACGAGCGTGGATCGGCCAGTCCCATCGCGTGACTCACGACGACGGCGAATGAAATCGAGCCGATCAAATAGGACACGACGGCGACGATCAGAAAAATCATGGTGTCTTTTCAGTTATGGCGAGAGCGGAACGCATTCTAATCGACGCTCGCGCACTGCACGGGCTTCGCGTCGAGCAACTCGGTCAGAACGGACGGCTTCAGGCTCACGAGATAGCCGCGCCGCCCGCCGTTCAGATAGATCCGGTCGAGCTCCAGAATGCTCGATTCGACGTACACCGGCATCGCTTTCTTCGTGCCGAACGGCGACGTGCCGCCGACGAGAAAACCGGAATGCCGGTTCGCCACGTCGGGCTTGCACGGCTCAATGCGCTTCGCGCCCGTCTGCCGCGCGAGGTTCTTCGTGGACACGGTGCGGTCGCCGTGCATGAGGACGATGAGCGGCTTCGCGTGCTCGTCCTCCATCACGAGCGTCTTGACGACGACGTGCTCGTCCACGCCCAGTTGCCGCGCGGATTCCTCCGTGCCGCCGCGCTCGACGTAATCGTAGGGATGCTCGCCGAACTCGACCTTGTGACGGCGCAGGAACTGCGTCGCGGGCGTTTCGGACACGTGTTTGGCTTTCGACATGGACGCATTGTAGCGGCGCGCCGGGCCGCTCACCATTGGCCATCCGGACGAGTGTGCAGCAACGCGCCGCCGTGGCACGATCGTTCGCGAACGAAGCGCGTCAACCGCGCGGATGATGCTCGCGATGCAGCTTTTGCAGACGCTCGCGCGCGACGTGCGTGTAAATCTGCGTCGTCGAGATGTCCGAGTGGCCGAGCAGCAGTTGCACGACGCGCAAGTCCGCGCCGTGATTGAGCAGATGCGTGGCGAACGCGTGACGCAGCGTGTGCGGCGAGAGCGGCGCATGCACGCCGCCCTTCAGCGCATGGCGCTTGATGATGTTCCAGAACTGCTGGCGCGTCATGCCTTCGCCGCGCGCGGTGACGAAGAGCGCGTCGGCGGACCGCGCGCCGAGCAGCACCGGACGCGCTTCGCGCAGATAGCGTTCGAGCCAGTCGTGCGCCGTCGCGCCGAACGGGATCAGGCGTTCCTTCGAGCCTTTGCCCATCACGCGCACGACGCCTTCGTTCAGGCCGACCTCGACCGTTTTCAGCGTCACGAGCTCGGTCACGCGCAGGCCGCTCGCGTACATCAGTTCGAGCATCGTGCGATCGCGCAGGCCGAGCGGCGTCTCGATGTCCGGCGCGCCGAGCAGCGCTTCGACTTGCGTCTCGTTGAGCGTCGAAGGAAAGCGCGGAGGCTGCTTGGCCGAGCGCAGCTTGAGCGTCGGATCGGAGGACACGCGGTGTTCGCGCAACGCCCATGCGTAGTAGCGGCGAAAGACCGACAGGCGCCTATTCGCGGACGTCGCCTTGTCGCCGCGACGCGCCGCCATGTAGCCATTCATGTCGGCTTCGCCGGCGGCGTCGATCGATGCGCCGCGCGTCGTGCCGAGCCATTCGGCGAAAAGCTTGAGATCGCGGCGGTACGCTTCGAGCGAGTTTTTCGCGAGCCCGTGTTCGAGCCAGAGCGCATCGCAAAAGAGATCGATCGCGTCCTGACTTGCGCTCGGTTGCGGCGTTTGTAGTTCTTCAGTCGTTGCGCTCGTCATGCGATCCGTACACCTTCATGCGTCAGAAGCCAGCGCTTCACGTTGCGATAAAAACCTTCGCCGGGATGATGCGCGAAGCCGCCGATCCCGCCCGATGCCACTACCCGGTGGCACGGTATCACGATCGGCAGCGGATTGGAGCCGCACGCCTGCCCTACCGCGCGCGGCACGCTGCCGATCTCGCGCGCGAGCTGGCCGTAGGTCCAGACATGCCCCGCCGCGATGCCGCTGATGCCCCGCCACACGCGCTGCTGAAATTCGGTGCCGCGGATCGCAAGCGGCAGGTTAAAGCGCATCGACGGAGTGTCGAAGTAACGGCGAATCTGCGCGACGGCTTCTCTGGCGAGCGGCGTTTGCGGCTCGATACTTTCGACGTCATCAGGCAGATAGACGATCTCGCGCACCGACTGCGCATCGGCGCGAATGCCGACTTTGCCGAATGGCGCGTCGATCACGGCATCGAACGGGATGTTCTTCATGATTGCTCCAGCGCCCAGCGAACGTGCTCGCGGACGAGTTCAGACGAATCATCTTCACGCGCACGCAACGCGTCGACGATAGCCTGGCGCTCGCCCGCATCCAGCCCTGACGCGCGCAACGCGTTGCCCATCGCGACCGCGATATTGCGCAGCCAGCGCTCATGCCCGATGCGCCGGATCGCGCTGCCCTGCATGCGCGTGTCGAAATCACCGGCGCTCCATGCAAACAGTTCGACGAGCGTCGCGCGATCGAGCCCATGCCGCACATCGAAATCCGCGACGGGCGCGGCCTGCGCGAACTTGTTCCACGGACAGACGAGCTGACAGTCGTCGCAGCCATAGACGCGATTGCCGATCAGCGGACGCATGTCTTCGGGGATGCTGCCGTGCAGTTCGATCGTCAGATACGAGATGCAGCGCCGCGCATCCACGCGATACGGCGCGACGATCGCGCCGGTCGGACATGCGCCGATGCAGCGCGTGCATTGCCCGCAATGCGCGCCCTCGCGCTCGGGATTCGGATCGACGGGCAAGGGCACATCGACGAAAATTTCGCCGAGAAAGAAGAGCGATCCGGCATCGCGATCGAGCAGCAGCGTATGCTTGCCGCGCCAGCCAGTGCCCGCCTTCTGCGCAAGCGCGACTTCCAGAACCGGCGCGGAATCCGTGAACGCGCGATACCCGAACGGCCCGATCTCATTCTCGATGCGCTCGGCCAGTTGCTGAAGACGATTGCGCATGACCTTGTGATAATCGCGGCCGCGCGCGTAGATGGAGACCACGGCCTGCGATGGCTTCGCGAGCCGCGTCCATTCGATCGCGCGCCAGTCGTTCTTCTGACCATCGGCTGTCGCGACACTTTCATCGCCCGTTTTCGCGAGCGTCTGCGCCGGCAGATAGGCCATGCGCACGGTGATGACACGTCGCGTTCCGGCCACAAGCTCGGCCGGTCTTGCGCGTTTCATCCCATGTTTGGCCATATAATCCATTTCGCCGTGATAGCCTGCTTCGAGCCAATCAGTGAGGCCTTTCTCGGCATCCGTCAGGTCGATATCGCTGATACCGACTGCACCGAACCCCAACTCGCGCCCCCAGTTCCTGATGCGTTGCGCGAGTTCTGCCAGCGCGTTTTCATCGATATCGAAAACGCGAGACTCTGATACGGATTCAGCGGCTGCGTCGCTGGACGCGGTCGTGACTTCAACGGAATGTTCCGGCAATCGGTTCATCACGACATTTTACGAGCAATGCCCGAAAGCCCCGCACGAACGACGCAAGACCTTCCTCACGCGCTTCTCGAACGCCGCTTCGACCTGCGCGACGAAGCCGCGACGCTCGCTTTCGGAGAACGCTTCGCGCGCGCCATCGACATCACGCGCCTTCATACATTGCAATCGTCGTCTGAACGATTTCACGGTCTCCAGGTCCAGTTGATCGGAGATCTGGGCGCGGGCAAGACCACACTCGTGCGCGCCACGCTGCGCGCGCTCGGCCACGCCGGCCGCGTGAAAAGCCCGACCTACACGCTCGTCGAACCGTACTCGCTCGTCATCGAAAGCGGCCCGCTCGACGTTTATCACTTCGATCTCTATCGCTTCGCCGATCCGGCCGAATGGGCCGATGCCGGCTTCCGCGAATATTTCGATGCGGGCGCGCTGTGCCTCGTCGAGTGGCCGCAACAAGCGGGCGGCCTGCTCGGCGTGCCGGACCTCGTGTTCCAGCTATCGCTGCCGGACGAGCACGGCTCGCCGGGCGATTCGAACGAAGAAGAAGGCCGCGTACTGACCGCGCGGGCGTTCAGCGAAACAGGAAAGTCATGTCTCGAAAGATGTTGATCAAGCCATTTCATTCGATCGAAGCGGGCGCCGTCGCGCCGCACAACTGGCGCCGCCGCCAGGTGCTGCGCGCGGGCGCCTCGACGCTCGTGCTCGCGCTCGTCGGACCGAAGCTCGCGCACGCGAGCAGCGTGCTCGGCGTGCGCGTGTGGCCCGCGCGCGATTACACCCGCGTGACGATCGAATCGGACCAGCCGCTCCAGAACGCGAACCAGTTGTTGCAGGGACCGGACCGGCTCGTCGTCGATCTCTCCGGCATCGATCTCGATCAGGCACTGCGGGATCTCGTCTCGAAGATCACGCCGAACGACCCGCAGATTCAGGCGGTGCGCATCGGGCAATATCAGCCGCATGTCGTGCGCATGGTGTTCGATCTGAAGGGATCGGTGAAGCCGCAGGTGTTCAATCTGGGCCCTATCGGCAGCTACAAGTACCGGCTCGTGTTCGACCTGTATCCGGCCGTCGCGCCCGATCCGCTGATGGAACTGCTCGCCCAGACCGAGCGCAAGCAGGAGGCGCTCGACCGCGCGAATCCGAATCCGTCGGTGCCGCCGCCCGCGACGCTCTCCGGCCCGTCCACCGCGCAGAAGCCGACGACGCCCGATTCCACCGATGAGTTCTTCCAGAAGTACGCGCAGAACGATGCGCCGGCCGAAGCCGCGCCCGCGCCGAAGCCTTCGGTGAAACCGCAGCGCGCGCCGACGCCGCCGCCCGTCATCGCGAAGAAGAACGACGACGATGACCAGTACACCTTCTCCACGCCGAAGCAGTCCGGCACCACGCGCCTGCTGACGGTGGCGATCGATCCGGGTCACGGCGGCGAGGACCCCGGCGCGATCGGCGGCCAGGGCACGTACGAGAAGCACATCGCGCTCGACATCGCGAAGAAGCTGCGCGCGAAGATCGACGCTCAGCCCAACATGCGCGCAATGATGACGCGCGACGCCGACTTCTTCGTGCCGCTCAACGTGCGCGTGCAAAAGGCGCAGCGCGTGTCCGCCGACCTGTTCGTGTCGATTCACGCGGACGCGTTCACGTCGCCCGACGCACGCGGCTCGTCGGTGTTCGCGTTGTCCGAGCACGGCGCGTCGAGCGCGGCGGCGCGCTGGATGGCGGCCAAGGAAAATTCGTCGGATCAGGTCGGCGGCATCAACGTGAAGTCGCAGGACGCGAGCGTGAACCGCGCGCTCTTCGACATGTCGACGACCGCGCAGATCCGCGATTCGATGCGCTACGGCAGCTTCGTGCTGAACGAGATCGGCGGCATCAACAAGCTGCACAAGGGTTCGGTCGAGCAGGCGGGTTTCGCCGTGCTGAAGGCGCCGGACATTCCGTCGATCCTGGTCGAGACCGCATTCATCAGCAATCCGGACGAGGAAACGCGCCTGAACGACGACGCCTATCGCGACAAGATGGCCAACGCGATCATGAAGGGCATCAAGCGCTACTTCGCGGCGAATCCGCCGCTCGCGAAGAGCCGCATGACGTAAGACGCGTGCCGTGCTTCGTTCAGCGCGCCGGCAGGATGCGCTGAACGAGCCGCGCGCCGAACACATTCACCGCGAGTCCCGCCATCACGAGCGCCGCGCCGACCACCTGCGCAACGCTCAGCCCCTCGCCGAGAAACACCGCCGCCGACGCGAGCCCGATCACCGGGACGAGCAGCGAAAACGGCGCGACGCTTCCCGCCGGATAGCGCGCGAGCAACTTCCCCCACAGGCTGTAACCGACGATCGTCGCGATGAACGCGAGGTAGAGAATCGCGAACACGGACACGAGCGGGATCGACGCGAGACTCGCTTCGATGCGCGCCGGCCCTTCGAAGATCAGCGAGAGCGCGAGGAACGGCAGCGGCGGAATCAGGCTGCCCCACACGACGAGCGAAAGCAGATCGACCTTGCCCATGCGCTTGGTCACGACATTGCCGAGCGCCCACATCGCGGCGGCGGCGAGCGTGAAGAGAAAACCGGCGAGGGTCATCGCGTGACCGCCGCGCATGCCGATCAGCGCGAGCCCCGCGGCCGCGATCACGAGTCCGGCGACATTCGCAGCGCGGATACGCTCGCCGAGAAATATCGACGCGAAGATGAGCGTGAAAAACGCCTGCGCCTGCAAGACGAGCGACGCGAGCCCGGCCGGCATCCCCACGTACATGCCGTAGAAGAGCAGCGCGAATTGCCCGAGCGAAATGGTGAGGCTGTAAGCGAACAGCCAGCGCAGCGGGATCTGCGGGCGCTTGACGAAGAACACCGGTAAGGCGGCGAACGCGAAGCGCAGTGCGCCGAGCAGCATCGGCGGCACACCGTGCAATCCGAGTTTGATGACGACGAAATTGACGCCCCACGCGACAATGACCACCGATGCGATCAGCAAATCCTTTGGCGACATCGCCCTTCCCCTCGTGTCATGTGCATGTTGGCGAGTCGTAAAGTGTAGCGGAGCGCGCGGCGGCAGGTTCGTCGAATGCCGCGCGACGTGACGAAGGACGCAAAAAAGCGCCCGCGCCGGATGTCGGCGCGAGCGCTTTCTTCGGCGTGCCGGAACAGCGCTTACTTGCTCTGGCCGCTGTCCGTCGCGGAGTTGTTGCCGGTTTCCGCGGCCGGTGTCTTCTTGGTCCCTGCATGCGCCGACTGCTTGTGCATCTTGTGTTTCTTCTGCGTCATGGGCGCCGCCGAATTATCTGTGGCATCGTTGCCCATCGCGCCCGACGAATTGCCCGACGACGTCTGCGCGAATGCGCCCGTCGCGGTGGTAGCGGCGACGAGACCCGCGGTAATGGCGATCAACAGCTTGTTCCTGTTCATGGCGAAGCTCCTATCGAGGTTGCGAAAGTTGCGTGAAGCCGCACGCGGACTGATGAGCGCGGCGACGTAAAAAACGAGAGCCTCGGCGGCACGCCTGCGCCGCCCGGAATCGGCCGGTAAAATCGACGATGACACTCGCGCCATTCCGGCGCGCGATCTTTCCATCGGAATTCGCCATGCCATCGCCGCTCCGCGCATTGCTCAAGCCTCACGAACACGACGTCGGCGGCCTCATGGTGCGTCGCGTGCTGCCCGCGCTCGCGGCGCGCACCGTCGGACCCTTCATTTTTTTCGACCACATTGGTCCCGCAACGCTCGTGCCCGGCAAGGGTCTCGACGTGCGCCCGCATCCGCATATCGGACTGGCGACGGTTACGTATCTCTTCGACGGCGCGATCATGCATCGCGACAGCGTCGGCTCGGTGCAGAAGATCGTGCCCGGCGACGTGAACTGGATGACCGCGGGGCGCGGCATCGTTCATTCCGAACGCACGCCCGATGAAGAACGCGCGTCCGGCCAGACGATGCACGGCATCCAGACCTGGGTCGCGATGCCGGCAGCGAGCGAGGACATCGAGCCTGCGTTCGAGCATCACGCCGCGTCAGCGCTGCCGCAGATCGAGCGCGATGGCGTCACGCTGCGCGTGATCGCGGGCACCGCGTTCGGCGCGAAGGCGCCCACGCGCACGTTCTCGCCAACGCTCTACGTCGCCGCGCAGTTCGCGGCCGGCAGCGCGATCACGCTTGATACCGAGCACGAGGAACGCGGCGTCTATCTCGTGAGCGGCGACTTGTCGATCGACGGCGAAGCGCTGCCCGAACAGCAGATGGCCGTGCTCGCGCCGGGCGCGAACGTGAAGCTGCACAGCACGAACGGCGCGGTCGCGATGCTGCTCGGCGGCGCGCCGCTCGACGGCACGCGCTTCATCGAATGGAATTTCGTGTCGAGTTCGCGCGAGAAGATCGACGCGGCAAAAATCGCATGGAGCGAGCAGCGCATGGGCCACGTGCCCGGCGAGACCGAATTCATTCCGCTGCCGCCACAGCGCCGCGAAAATCGCGCGCCCGAGGCATGAGGCGTGCGTGCGCGCTTGAGAGTCACGCGGATCGTCCCCATCTGTTTGGGATAGACCGCAAGCATTAGGAGAAAACGCATGGATACGACCCTCGCCACCTTTGAGCACGACGTCATCAACGCGTCGATGCTCGCGCCCGTGCTCGTCGATTTCTGGGCGCCCTGGTGCGGCCCGTGCAAGACGCTCGGGCCGATGCTGGAGAAGCTCGAAGCCGAAGCCGCGGGAAAGTGGAAGCTCGTCAAGGTGAACGTCGATGAGAACCAGGAGCTCGCCGCGCATTTTCAGGTGCGCAGCATTCCACACGTGGTCGCATTCGCGGATGGCCGCCCGGTCGATCAGTTCATCGGCGTGCTGACGGAAGGCCAGTTGCGCGAGTTTCTCGACCGCCTCGTGCCTGATGGCGCCGACGCCGAGCGCCACGCCGCGCAGAGCGCATGGGCCGCGGGCAATCGCAAGCAAGCGATCGATACCATCAAGGCCGCGCTCGCGCTTGATCCCGGTTACGACGACGCGCGTCTCGACCTGATCGAATGGCTGATCGCGGAGCGCCGCATCGACGAGGCGAAGGAAGAGGACAAGCTGCTGTCGCCGAAGACGACGCAAGGTATCGATGCACGCTACAACGCGCTGAAGACCGAGCTCGACGCCGCCGATGCGGCCGCGGATCTGCCGCCCGCCGACGCGCTCATCGACGCGGTCAACGCGAATCCCGACGATCTCGACGCGCGCTTCGCGCTCGCCAACCGCCTGATCGCGGGCCGCGATTACGGGGGCGCGCTGGAGCATCTGCTCGCGATCGTCGTGCGCGATCGTGCCTTCATGGACGACGTCGGCCGCAAGACGATGCTTTCCGTGTTCGAGCTTGCCGCGAATCAGCCCGATCTCGTGTCGCAATGGCGGCGCAAGCTGAGCGCGGCGATCAACTGATCGCGTGCTTCAATTGAAAACGGCCAGCTTTTGAAGCTGGCCGTTTTCGTTTCAGGCCGCGCGCTTCGCCAGATCGCGCAGCACGAACGCAGCGGCCGCGAAGCCAAAGCTCGCCGTCACGCACACGCTCGATCCGAATCCCGCGCAATTGAGGCCGACCGGCCCGGCGTAGCCCGCGCCCGTTTCGAGATGCTCCGCGCCTTCGCTGATATCGCACGCGGGTGCTTCGGGATAGATCAGCGGTTCGTCGGAATAGACCGCGCTCACCTTGAAACGCGCCTTCGGCCCGCGCGGAAAGCCGTGCATCTTGCGCAACTGGCCACGCACTTTCGACAACAACGGGTCCTGAATCGTGAGCGCGAGATCGTCGATACGAATGCGCGTCGGGTCCAGTTGGCCGCCCGCGCCGCCGACGGTGATGAGCGCCTGCTTGCGCGCCACGCACCACGCGATGAGCGCGGTTTTCGTGCGCACGCTGTCGATCGCATCGACCACGTAATCGAAGCCGCCGCCGAGCGTCGCATCGAAATTGCCGGGCTCGACGAAGTCCTCGATCTGCCGCACGTCGCAGGCCGGATCGATCATTTTGATGCGCTCGGCCATCGCCGTGACTTTCGCCTTGCCGTAGTTGCCGTCGAGCGCGTGAATCTGCCGGTTCGTGTTGCTTTCGGCGACATTGTCGAGATCGATCAGCGTCAGCTTGCCGACAGCACTGCGCGCGAGCGCCTCGGCCACCCAAGAGCCCACGCCGCCGATGCCGATCACCGCGACATGCGCCCTTTCGAACGCGGCGAGCGCGGGTGCGCCGTAGAGGCGCGCGATGCCGCCGAAGCGTCGGTCGCGGTCGGCGGCGTCTTCGGCGGACGGCGTTACAGCAGTTTCGGATGAAGCGTTCATGGCGTGCGTGGATGAAACCGGGTACGTTGAAAGCAAACTAAAAGCCGGAAAAATGCAGCGCCGTTGTGCGGCGTCAATCAACGCTTACAGGCGGCTGTCGAGTGTGCAAAGTTGGGTGGTCGATCATGCAAAATGCGGGCGAATTGCGTATTCTGCCTTATCGAAACCCTGGACGTGATAGCTGCAAGCGCCGCACCGCCGGCACGCAACAGGTCCATGGGTAATCAGGGCAAGATCGTTTCACCTTGGCTATACTGACCCGACTGTAGCGCTTGCATAAAATGACCACTCTCGCAGACCTTCGCAAAAACTATTCGCGCGACGCGCTCGATGCGACCGACGTCGACCCGAATCCGGTGAGCCAGTTCCAGACATGGTTCGCCCAGGCGCTCGATGCGAAGCTGCCTGAACCGAATGCCATGACGCTTGCGACCGTCGATTCGCAAGGCCGTCCGTCTGCCCGCATCGTGCTCATCAAGGGCGTCGATGAACGTGGCTTCGTTTTTTTTACCAATTACGATAGCCGCAAGGGCCGCGAACTCGCCGCGAATCCGGCGGCGAGCCTGCTGTTCCACTGGATCGAACTCGAGCGCCAGGTGCGCATCGAGGGCCGCGTCGAAAAGACGAGCGATCAGGAAAGCGATGCGTATTACGCGTCGCGTCCGCTCGGCTCGCGCATCGGCGCATGGGCATCGGATCAGAGTCAGCCGCTCGAAAGCCGCGAGGCGCTGGAAGCGCGCGAACGCGAGATGATCGCCAGATATGGCGACGCGCCGCCGCGTCCGCCGCACTGGGGCGGTTATCGCCTCGTGCCCGACAGCATCGAATTCTGGCAGGGACGTCCGTCTCGGCTGCATGACCGCATCGTCTATACGCGTGATGACGCCGGCGCACCGTGGCGAATCATGAGACTCGCGCCGTAAGGCACAAGAGCGCGAGCACAGGAAGCAACCGAGATCGCAACGGCAACGAACATGAAGGCGCGAGCCTTCCCTTGATTTTCTTTAGCGCGGAGAAACAAGCATGTTCTGGGAGAAAAAGCTGACGCAGTGGGTTGAGGAAGTGCGCGACCGGGCCAATCTGCCCGCGCGGCTCGTGCTGTGGGATGGCCAGCAGCACGATTTCGGCCAGTTCGCCGCCCCTCAGGTGACGCTGCATGTGAAGAGCGCGACTGCGCTGCCCTATCTGCTCGAACCGAGTCTCGACAATCTCGGCGAAGCCTATGTGAAGGGCAAGATCGACATCGAGGGAAAGCTGTCCGACATCATCAACATCGGCTATTCGCTCGCGAAAAGCACGGTGACGAGCGCAAGCAAGCTCGCGCGCGTACGACGCTACTTCAATCACTCGAAGACGTCGGACAAGAAAGCCATTCAGTACCACTACGATGTGTCGAACGAGTTCTATCAGCTCTGGCTCGACAAGAACATGGTCTACTCCTGCGCGTACTTCGAGAATGGCGACGAAGACATCGACACCGCGCAGCTCAAGAAAATCGATCACATCCTGACGAAGATTCAGGTTCAGCCGGGGCATCGTCTGCTCGATATCGGCTGCGGCTGGGGCGCGCTCGTGATCCGCGCGGCGCAGAAGTTCGGCGCGCAATGCGTGGGCGTCACGCTCTCCGAGAACCAGTTCAGGCTCGCGACCGAGCGCGTCAAGGCGGCGGGACTCGAAGACCAGATCGAGATTCGCCTGCAGGATTACCGCGACATTCCGGGGCAATTCGATCGCATCACGAGCGTCGGCATGTTCGAGCACGTCGGGCGTAAGAACCTGCCGGGCTACTTCGCGAGAATCCGCGAACTGCTCGTCGATGACGGCATCGCGATGAATCACGGCATCACGTCGTCGGATGCCGACAGCGGCGAGACTTCGCTCGGCGGCGGCGAGTTCATCGACAAATACGTGTTCCCGGACGGCGAGCTGCCGCACATCAGTCTCGCGCTCGAATGCATGCAGCGCGGCGGGCTGGAAGCGCTCGACATCGAAAGTCTGCGGCGGCATTACGCGCGTACGCTCGACATCTGGGCCGACAGGTTCGAGGAGCACGCGGAGAAAGCGAAGACGCTCGTCGACGATGAGCACTTCCGCATCTGGCGCGTGTATCTCGCGGGCTGCGCGTATGCGTTCGAAAACGACGACGTGTCGATCTATCAGGTGATCTGCCGCAAGGCGGGGCGCAGCGCGACGACGCTGCCCTGGTCGCGCCGATATATCTACGAGAAGGCGCTCTGAACCACGAGCCGGTACACATCGAAACGGGCGAGCCGGAAGATCAGTTCGATCTTTTCGGCGCGCCTGCGACCGCTTCGGCGGAGCCTGTAAAGGCACCGAAGCAAGCGAAACCACGCGGCGTCCTGCCCGCGCCTGTGCAGCCCGAACTCGAATCGATCGCGAAGCGCCTGCCCGACGCGATCCATCTCGGCACATCGACATGGTCGTTTCCGGGCTGGCGCGGCATCGTCTATGGCGACGAGTATTCGAACACGAAGCTTTCCCGCGACGGCCTCACCGCCTACGGCGTGCATCCGCTCCTGAAAAGCGTGTCGATCGACCGCTCGTTTTATGCGCCGCTGTCGCTGGCCGAGTACGCGCGCTACGCATCGCAGGTGCCGGAGCATTTTCGCTTCATCGTCAAGGCGCCCGCCTCCGTCACCGATGCCTTCATTCGCGGCGAACGCGGCACGCCCGACGCGGAGAACCCCGCGTTTCTGAACGCGCGGATCGCCATCGACGAATTCGTGACGCCTTGCATCAGCGGTCTCGGCGGGAAAGCGGGCGCGCTCGTGTTCCAGTTCTCGCCGCTGCCCGATGCGATGATCGTCGATCCGGCGAGCTTCATCGAACGGCTCTCGGCGTTTCTGCAAGCGCTGCCACCGCTCGAAGGCGAGTCGTGCTATGCGGTCGAAATCCGCGACGCGGTCATGCTGACGCCGCGCTTCATCCGCGCGCTGCGCAAAGCGAACGTGCGCTATTGCATCGGCGTGCATGCGCGCATGCCGGACGTGCGCCGTCAGGCGAAGGCGCTCGCGTTGCTGGACGAAGAAAGTATGGGACCGCTCATCGTGCGCTGGAGTCTGCACAGCGGCTTTCGCTATGAACAGGCGAAGGCGAAATACGAGCCGTTCGACAAGATCGTCGACGAAGACCACGACACGCGCGAGGCGCTCGCCGAACTGGCGGCCCGCTATGCAATCGCGGGCCAGCCTGTGGTGATCGCGGCGAACAACAAGGCCGAAGGCTCGGCGCCGCTCACGTGCTTCGAGCTCGCGCGCGGCATCGCGGAGGAATGCGAGCGCGCGCGGAGCGACTAGAAGCGCATCACGCTTTCAGCCGATGCGCGAACTTCTTGCGAAACTTCGCGACTTTCGGCCCGACGACCGCCGCGCAATAGCCCTGATTCGGATGCTGCGCGAAATAGTTCTGGTGATACGCCTCGGCCGGATAGTAGTCGTCGGCGAGCGGCACGACCTGCGTGACGATCTTGCCGCCGAAGACGTCCTCGCGCTGCAGTTCGTCGATCACTTCGAGCGCGATCTTGCGTTGCTCGTCCGAATGCGTGAACACGGCCGAGCGATACTGCGTGCCGACATCGTTGCCCTGCCGGTTGAGCTGGGTCGGATCGTGCGTCGCGAAGAAGATTTCGAGCACTTCGCGGTAGCTGATAACCGACGGATCGAACACCACCTTCACGACTTCCGCGTGACCGGTTTCGCCGTCGCAGACCTGCTCGTACGACGGATTCACCACCTTGCCGCCCGCATAGCCCGATTCGACCGACTCCACGCCCTGCACCGCGAGAAACACGGCTTCGGTGCACCAGAAACATCCGCCGCCGAGCGTCGCGGTTTCCAGTCCCGCTTGTTGGCTAGTTTGGGTCATAAGGCGCAACTCCTCATCAAGTGCATGCGGCCATGCCGCGGATCATGCATATGGATGCATCCGGCCTTTTCTTCAACCTTCCGGATACGATGAGTCGAGCTTACTGGGTTTGGCCGCACGGCGCAGAATGCCCCCTCGCCGCAGAAAACTTGCTGCGGGAATACGGTCATTTGGCGGCCGGCGACTGCCGATTCCGATAGAATCGAGACAAATCTCCAGCTTTTACATGACTTCTGAAAAGGTTCTTCCGACTGAAGCGCGACGCGCGGCCGGCTCGGCAGCACATGACACACTCGACCGCCCATTTGCCTGCTCATCTGCCAAATGACACGCGCCAAAAGCCCTAATTTCGACCCGACCGCGTTTCGCGCCGCGCTCGGCCAGTTCGCGACCGGCGTCACGGTCATCACGACGCGCACCGAGTCAGGCCAGTTGATCGGCATCACCGCGAGTTCGTTCAACTCGGTATCGCTCAATCCGCCACTCGTGTTGTGGAGCCTCGCGACGAAATCGGCGTCGATGCCGGTATTCCGCGCGAACAGCCACTACGTGGTGAACGTGCTCGCGTCGTCGCAACTCGACCTGTGCCGGCGTTTCGCCACGGTCAAGGGTGACCGATTCGCGGGCGTCTCGCACGCCGCCGGCGACACGGGCATGCCGGTGCTCGACGGCGCGCTCGCGTGGTTCGAATGCCACAACCGCAGCCGCTACGACGAAGGCGATCACGTGATTTTCGTCGGCGAAGTGGAGCGATGCGGCGTGCGCGAAGACGCGACGCAAACCGCGCCGCTCGTCTTCCACGCGGGCGGCTTCCATACACTGGGAACGCTGGAATAAACGCTCAGGGCGTGTGCGGGCGTCCCGGCTGCTCGATCAGCGCGACCGGCACGCCCGCGTCGTCCTTCATCGTCTGAAGCACGATGTTCGAGCGGATGTCGATCACGCCGGGCGCCTTGTAGAGCTTCGACAGAATGAAGTCGGAGTAATGCTTGAGGTTGTGCGCGAGCACGCGAAGCACGTAATGCGTGTCGCCGGTGACGACGAACGCGCCGACCACTTCCGGCCATTCGCGCACGGCTGCCGCGAACTTCTCGTGCCAGTTTTCCTGGTCGTTGCGCATCGAGACGTGGACGAACGCCTCCAGTTCGATGCCGAGCCGCTCGCGGTCGAGGCACGCGCGATAGCTCGCGATCACCCCTTCCTCTTCCAGCAGCCGCATTCGGCGCAAGCACGCTGACGGCGAGAGCGAAATGCGCTCCGCCAGGTCCAGGTTACTGATCCGTCCATCTTCCTGCAGTACCGCCAGAATTCGGCAATCTGTTGCATCGAGCGTGAAGCCGGTCATTTTTGAGTCCCCTAGCCCGTTTCATCGAATTATGTTCTAAGCGCGCCACTTTTGGGTGGTTATTTCGCAAGCACGTTTCGAGATAACGCGACTATGATTTGACGCATCTTCACAAATTCTGCTAGGGCGCGTCATGACGCTTCTGGACATTTCTCCGCCGATCGACACCGCCACGCCCGTCTGGCCGGGCGACACGGCGGTCGGCATCGAGCGCGTGTGGCGCATGGAGGCGGGCTCGCCGGTCAATGTCGCGCGACTCACGCTCTCGCCGCACACCGGCGCGCACGCCGACGCGCCGCTTCACTACGACGAGCACGGCAAGCCGATCGGCGAAGTCGCGCTCGACACGTACATCGGCGAGTGCCGCGTTCTGCACTGCATCGGTGCTTCGCCGCTCGTCACGCCCGAACACGTCGCCGCGCATCTCGACGGCATTCCGCCGCGCGTGCTGCTCCGCACGTATGCGAACGCGCCGCTCGACGCTTGGGACAGCGCCTTCGCCGCCGTCGCGCCGGAAACCATCGACTTGCTGGCCGAAAAAGGCGTGAAGCTCGTCGGCATCGACACGCCCTCGCTCGATCCGCAAGACTCGAAGACGATGGATGCGCACAAGCGCATCCGCGCTCACGGCATGGCGATCCTCGAAGGCCTCGTGCTCGACGCCGTCGCGCCCGGCGATTACGAACTGATCGCGCTGCCGCTCAAATTCTCGACGCTCGATGCGAGTCCGGTTCGGGCCGTCCTGCGTCCGCTTTCCTGATGATCTTCAAATATATGGACTTTTCGATGAAACATCGTGACGAAGCAGCGGCGCTCGACCGCGACGATCCGCTCGCCGGCCTGCGCGACCAGTTCGCATTGATCGACGGCGTGATCTATCTCGACGGCAATTCGCTCGGCGTGCCGCCCAAAGCGTCCGCCGCGCGCGCCGCCGACGTGATCGCCGCCGAATGGGGCGAAGGCCTGATCCGAAGCTGGAACACGGCCGGCTGGTTCGCGCTGCCCAAGCGTCTCGGCAACAAACTCGCACCGCTCATCGGCGCCGGCGAAGACGAAGTCGTCGTGACGGACACGATCTCCGCGAATCTCTTCAAGATTCTGTCGGCCGCGCTCAAGCTCGCGAACGAACGCGATCCGAAGCGGCGCGTGATCGTCTCCGAACGTTCGAACTTTCCGACCGATCTGTACATCGCGCAGGGTTTGATCGAGCAGCTCGATCGCGGTTACGAGCTGCGTCTCGTCGACGATCCCGCAGAATTGCCCGCCGCAATCGACGAAAACACCGCGATCGCGATGATCACGCACGTCAACTACCGCACCGGCTACATGCATGACATGGTCGCGCTCACGCAGACGATTCATCGCGCGGGCGCGCTCGCCGTGTGGGATCTGGCGCATTCGGCGGGCGCGGTGCCGGTCGATCTGAACGGCGTAGGCGCGGATTACGCGGTGGGTTGCACGTACAAATATCTGAACGGCGGACCGGGCTCGCCCGCGTTCGTGTGGGTGCCGAAGCGCCATCAGAACGCTTTCTCGCAGCCGCTTTCGGGTTGGTGGGGGCACAAGAAGCCGTTCGAGATGAACCCGGTGTATCGCCCGGACGACGGCATCGGCCGCTTTCTCTGCGGCACGCAGCCGATCGTGTCGATGTCGCTCGTCGAATGCGGGCTCGACGTGTTCCTGCAAACCGACATGCAAACGCTGCGCCGCAAGTCGCTTGCGTTGAGCGATCTGTTCATCAGGCTGGTCGAGGAACGCTGCGGCGAATTACCGCTCTCGCTCGCGACGCCGCGCGAACATGCGCAACGCGGCTCGCAGGCGAGCTTCGAGCATCCGAACGGCTATGAGGTGATGCAGGCGCTGATCGCACGCGGCGTGATCGGCGATTATCGCGAGCCGCGCATTCTGCGCTTCGGCTTCACGCCGCTCTACACGCGTTTCGTCGATGTGTGGGACGCCGTCGAAGTCCTGCGCGATGTGCTCGCGACCGAAAGCTGGCGCGCGCCCGAGTTCGCCGAGCGCGCATCGGTGACCTGAGAGGAACGTCGACATGAGCAATACACAAGGCTGCCCTTTCGGACATGGCGCACCGGCCGCAACGCAGGAAAAAGGCTGGCACGACGCCAAGCTCGATTTCTCCGATTCGATGAGCTACGGCGACTACCTCGGCCTCGATTCGATTCTCAACGCGCAGCATCCGCTCTCGCCGGATCACAACGAGATGCTGTTCATCGTGCAGCATCAGACGAGCGAGTTATGGATGAAGCTCGCGCTCTACGAGTTGCGCGCGGCGCTGGCGGCCGTGCATCGCGACGAACTGCCGCCCGCGTTCAAGATGCTCGCGCGCGTGTCGCGCATCTTCGAGCAACTGGTGCAGGCGTGGAACGTCCTCGCGACGATGACGCCCTCCGAATACACCGCGATGCGCCCGTATCTCGGGCAGTCGTCGGGGTTTCAGTCGCATCAGTATCGGCAGATCGAGTTCATGCTCGGCAACAAGAATGCGCAGATGCTCAAGCCGCATGAGCATCGGCCGGAAATTCTCGAACAGGTGCGCGAGACGCTCGAAGCGCCCTCCTTCTACGACGAAGTGATCCGCCTGCTCGCCCGGCGCGGCTTCGAGATCGATCCGGCGCGCCTGAATCGCGACTGGTCGCAGCCGACGACGCACGATCCGTCCGTCGAGGCGGCGTGGCTCGCGGTGTATCGCGATCCGTCGCATCACTGGGACTTGTACGAGATGGCCGAAGAGCTTGTCGATCTGGAAGACGCGTTCCGGCAATGGCGCTTCCGGCATGTGACGACGGTGGAGCGCATCATCGGCTTCAAGGGCGGCACGGGCGGCACGGCGGGCGCGTCTTATCTGCGCAAGATGCTCGATGTCGTGCTGTTTCCGGAGCTTTGGCACGTCCGCACGGTGCTTTGAAGCTTCAGGCGAGACGCGCGGCCAGCGCCTTCAGCCTCGGGCCGATCGTCTCGCGAAAATACGCCTCGTCCATCGACGACGCCGGCCCGCTGCTCGACAGCACGAGCCAGCGTCCGTTGCGCAGATCGCGAAACGGCGCGGCGATGGCGTTGACGTCGTCGTGCCAGTCGCGGAACGAATAGCAGCAGCCGTCGCGCGCGAAATCCTCGATCGCGCGGCGGGCGGCATCGACCTTTGCCTCGCCTTCGTTTTTCCCGAGTTCGTCGAACAGCGCCTCGCGCGCCGCCGGTTCCTGCACGGCGAGATACGCGCGGCCCATCGAACTCGTGAGCATCGACAGGCGCGAGCCGGGCGCAAGCCCGAGCGTGAGCGCCGTCTCGCTGCGGATCGTTTCGAGATAGATCATGTCGAGCCCGTCGCGGCAGCCGAGCGAAACCGCCGCGCCGATCTCCCGCGCGAGCGCGCGCATGTGCGGGCGGGCGAGTTCGAGCGTGTCGGCGCCCGCGAGCAACGTGAATCCGAGCGACAGCACTCCCGTGTCGAGCGCGTATTTGCCCGCGGGTTCGTCGAAGCGCAGATAGCCGAGTGTCGTCAGCGTGTAGGCGAGACGGTTCACCGTCGCCTTCGGCAAACCGGTGCGATCGACGAAATCGCGGTTGCCCAACAGCGACTCGCCCGGTCGGAACGCGCGCAGCAAATCGAGCCCGCGCGCGAGTGCGACGACGAACTTGCGCTCGTCGATCTCTTCGGACGATAAATGGCGCGATGAAATCGACGCTGAATTTCGGTTGGAATCGGCTGGCATCGGGTGATAAACTCCAAACTGGATTTGCAAAACATTGTTTCGCTTAGCGGAACTCATGTCAAGCGCCCCGCGCGCCGGCGGAACGGACAGACCTGCATGGATCCCGACACGCTCCCGGCGCTTTTCGATGTAATCAGGAGATAGCACATGGCCGACGCCGCCCGATTCAACTGGGAAGACCCGCTCTTGCTGGATCAGCAACTGACCGAAGACGAACGCATGGTGCGCGACGCCGCGCGCGCTTACGCGCAGGACAAGCTACAGCCGCGCGTGATGCAGGCGTTTCGCGAGGAAAAGACCGATCCGGCGATCTTCCGTGAAATGGGCGAACTGGGTCTGCTCGGACCGACAATCCCCGAGCAATACGGCGGTCCGGGCCTCAACTACGTGTGCTACGGCCTGATCGCGCGCGAAGTCGAACGCGTGGATTCGGGTTATCGCTCGATGATGTCGGTGCAATCGTCGCTCGTGATGGTGCCGATCAACACCTTCGGCAGCGAAGCGCAGAAGGAAAAATATCTGCCGAAGCTCGCGCGCGGCGAATGGATCGGCTGCTTCGGCCTCACCGAGCCGAATGCAGGTTCCGATCCGGCCAGCATGACGACGCGGGCGAAGAAAGTGCAGAACGGCTTTTCGCTGTCCGGCACGAAGATGTGGATTTCGAACTCGCCGATCGCGGACGTGTTCGTCGTCTGGGCGAAGCTGGAGGAAGACGGCCGCGACGAGATTCGCGGCTTCATCCTCGAGAAAGGCTGGAAGGGTCTGTCGGCGCCGGCGATTCACGGCAAGGTCGGCTTGCGCGCGTCGATCACCGGCGAAATCGTGATGGATGAAGTGTTCGTCCCCGAAGAGAACATCCTGCCGGACGTGCGCGGGCTCAAGGGTCCGTTCACCTGCCTGAACTCGGCGCGTTACGGTATTTCGTGGGGTGCGCTCGGCGCGGCCGAAGCGTGCTGGCACACGGCGCGGCAATACACGCTGGATCGCAAGCAGTTCGGCCGGCCGCTCGCGGCGAACCAGTTGATTCAGAAGAAACTCGCCGACATGCAGACGGAAATCACGCTCGGCCTGCAAGGCGTGCTGCGCCTCGGCCGGATGAAGGACGAAGGCACTGCGGCTGTAGAGATCACGTCGATCATGAAGCGTAATTCGTGCGGCAAGGCGCTCGATATCGCCCGGCTCGCGCGTGACATGCTCGGCGGCAACGGCATCTCCGATGAATTCGGCGTCGCGCGTCACCTCGTGAATCTTGAAGTGGTCAATACGTACGAAGGCACGCACGATATTCACGCGCTGATTCTCGGCCGCGCACAGACGGGCATTCAGGCGTTTTTCTGAACGAGCTTAGTTCACGATCGGGAAGGGCCGGCGCGGTTGCGTCGGCCCTTTTGCTTTTCGTCGTTTGTAACTTTCGATTCGCGCCTGAAACTTTTACGGGTCAGATCGTATCCATTCCAGACGATGTCCATGCATCGTCGAGGCGCGAGCGACTGGAACGGAACCTGCGTAAATCCACGCGGCAGGATGCACGCCTCCTCGTCAGCGATCCCATCTTTGGTTACGATGCCCGTAGCCTTACCGATTGGAGCCTTTTATGTCAGAAATCAACAAGGAGCGATTCATGTCGGATATCAAATCTGTACTCGCTGACGCCGAAGATCTCTTGAAGCAAGCCGCTACCGCCACCGGCGAACGCGCTTCCGAATTGCGCGAGACAGCCCTTACCCGCCTGAAGCAAGCGAAGGAAAAAGCCGCGGACGCACAGGTCGTCGTGATCGAACGAGGCAAGAAGGCCGCGCGCGCCACCGACGATTACGTGCACGAGCATCCGTGGGCGTCCATCGGCATTGCGGCGGGACTCGGCATGGTGATCGGGCTTCTGATCAACCGCAAATAAAGCCGTCTTGCCGGGTCAATGGCCCGCGGATTGCTAACCCGCTTCTTGTCGCGGTCCCCGCTGGACTGAACCGCGAGCGCCCTGCCCGGGCGCGCGGCTCGACACTCGCACCGGCCGGCCGCTTCACGCGCCGACCGGACCCACAAAAAAGCGGCACCAACGCGCTCCTCGCATTCAAGCCATGACGACCGATCGGCCCACGCAGCAATCGTCCCCCGGACCGCTGCGACGAATTCTGAGCTCCGCCTTCGCCATCTTCGAGACGCGCCTTGAACTCATCGGCATCGAGCTTCAGGAGGAAAAGGAGCGGCTCATCGGCGTGCTTTTCCTCGGGCTCGCCGCCATGATGCTCGCGATGATGGCGCTCATATCTCTCACGGTGCTGATCGCCATCTTCTTCTGGGACACGTATCGCTGGCAGGCGCTCGGCGGCATCACCCTTCTGTATGCGCTGATTGCAATCGCATGCGGTCTGCGCGCGCGCAGCAATCTGCTCGATGCGCCGAACATGTTCGACGACACGCTCGCCGAATTCCGTAAAGACCGCGACACGTTCCGCTGATCTCCGCGCCCGACATAAGCCATGAGCCAAAACGACGACACCTTCAGAGCGCCCAAGCGCGACAAGATGCAGAAACTGCGCACGCCGCACATGCGCGCGCTGCGCAAGGAACTGCTGATCGCCCGTGCGGATGTCGAACGCATGGAAATGCGGCAAGCCACACTCGACCTGCGCGCGTCGGTCACGCACTTCAGTTTCCTGCGCTTTCTGATGCCGGGCGGCGGCGCGCGCCGGTGGGGCAAGCGCCGTGCGTCTCCGGGCGGTATCGGCGGCATCATCAGTTCGCTGCTCGGCTCGGGCAATATCGGCGTGCTGCTCAAGCAGTATCCGATCATCGGCTCGGTCGCCTCGCTCGTGCTCACCAAGCCGGTGCGAACGAAGCTGCTGCGCAGCGCGAAGCCCGTGCTCAAATGGGGCGGCCTCGCGCTCGCCGGATGGGAAGGCTGGCGCATTTATCAGCAGATGAAGACCGCCACGCCCGACGCGCCTAGTGACGCGGCCGATCCGACCGTTTTCTGACATCGGCATCAGCCCTTTCCCACCCAGCACGCCGCCGACTGTGCCGCATCGAGCGGATCGGTCGTGCCCGACGTGTGATTCCAGCGTAGTCCGGTGGCGTCGATGACGAAGGCGCCGCAGCCGTCCTCATACATCGGGCCCGCCGCGATGGGCACGGCTTCGATCGCGTAGCCGCCGTTCGTCGGCGATTCCGGGAGCACGGCGACGCGATACACCGTCGCACCATTCGAAGGCGCCTGATCGAGTCCTGCGCTCAGCGTGATGGCATCGACGCCCTCCGATGTCTGCGCGAGCCGCGCCGTTTCGACGAACTGAACGGCCCGCGTCAACGCCGACGCTGCATCGACGCGATGCGCCTTCGCGACATGCGTCCGATACGCGGGAACGGCGAAAGTCGCGATGATCGCCGCGACGGCCAGCGGCGACCATCAATTCAAGCAGGCTGAAGCCTTTCTCTTTCATGTCGATCCTTCAAAACGGCCGGCCGACGACGCGCCGCCAGTGACTTGTGCTGGTGCCGTCCGCAACCTCGATCCGAAGCTGTAGCCAGACTTCGGAATCGGGCGTCGCGCCGAAACCGCGCGCGGTGATCAGATAGGACGTGGCCGTCCATGCTTCGATCAGGCACTGCGGCGCGCGGCGCGCGTACGGCCATGAGGCGAACGGCGCGATCGCGGCAGCGGAAGGCCCTTCGAACGATGTCTTCATGCGCCATCGCGACGGTTCGTCGTTCGGCGACGGGCTCGTCGCAGGCAACGCGAGCGCCAGCATCCGGCTGCATCGGATGAGCGCGCTGTCCGCTGCATGGAAGGCCTGCACGCGCTCGCGCGTTGCGATGGCCGCGCGTGTCGCAACGAGCGATGCCTGGAGCCCGGCGCTTGCGGTGCCAGCATCATCGCGGCGAGAATCAGGACGATCGGCAACGTGGCGCCGCTTGAACGTGAACGGCGTTTCACGGCGCGTCCCCGGATGCATTCGCCGGCGCATTGCGAATCGCGACGCGCCGCCAGAATGTCTGGCGAGCGCGGCCGTCGTCGGCGAAGGCGGGCGCGCCGGTGCAATCGACGTAATTCGTTCTGCGCTTCGTCTGCGTGGCGAAACCGCGCACGAGCACGCAAATGTCGGCGGCGTAGGCATCGCGCCAGCGCTCGCGTGCGACCGCCGACGCGTCCAGCGCCGATGGCGAGCCCGTCAGCCAATACATCACCCGAAGCCGCTCGATTCCTTCGACGACCGGTTGCGCCTGCCTGCCGCCGCCTTCGCAGTAAAGCTCGGGTTCGCCGGACGAACTGCTGGCCTTCGCGTAGAAGCGGTTCGTGACGAAAGCATCGGCGACGGTCTGGCCGATGCAATCCGTCGGCACGCCGCCGCTCGACGCCCACGTGGACACGACGTCGGCGGAATAGCGGATCTGCACGCCGTCCGAATGGCTCGCAAGAACTTCGCACGAGGCAGCCGTATCCGCGCCGACGACGCGGCCTTGCGCGCAACCGAAGATCGGTGCGTCGGCGTTGGGGCCGAGGTTCGATGCGAATCCCGCCATCTGGATCTGCTGGCCGAGCATGTCGAGCGCGATCGATCCGGCGTCGTGGATGCGCGCGGCGTCAGTGGCGCGCTCGAACGCGACGCGCTGTGCCCGAATAAAGCGCCAACGACGCGCTCACGATCAAAATGCCGAGCGCGAGCGCGATCGTCATCTCCAGCAGCGTATGGCCGCGCGACGCGAAGAGGCGTGGAGTCATCGTGCGAACGCCACCGAAATGCACGACGTGAGCGGCCTGGCGAGTGGCTCGGGACACGGATCGTACCGGTCGTCGGCGCGCCAGCTCACCGTGGCGATGTGCACGCCGTCGGCGCGATCGAACACGGCTACGTCGCCTGCCGGCAGCATCGACGACGCCCTCGCCTGCCATTGCGGCACGATCGCCGCGCGATCCGTATCGCCGCGCACGCCCTCCGCGACCGAATCCGCGATGAGCGCCGCGCGCTCCCGCAGCAGCGCCGCCCGCTCGCCCCGTGCCAGTCCGCTCTGCACCGCGACCAGCCCGAGCGCGGTCACGGCCGTGAGCGTAAGCGCGATCATCACTTCGATCAGCGAGTCGCCGCATTGCGCGCGCTTCATGCCGACGCTCCGCAACCGCCCGGCGTCATGCGCGCCCGCCCGCCTGCCGCGAGCCGTATGCATCGGCGCGACCCGGAATTCGCCGCGGAATCGGCGCTGCGCGGGGCGAAATCGAAACTCCGGAATCCGCCGATCACCTGCCCGGCGGGCGGCGTGAAAGACAGTTCGGTCGATGTCGCGGCGATTGCAACCGACGTCATCGCCGGCTGCATGCGCAGAAGCGTCGAAACACCGTCGCGATCGACGAACACGCCCCATCCGCACGACCAGTCCGTGACGCCGGCCTCGCAGCTTCGCCCCGCCGCGAGGCAATGACGCGACGCGTCGATCCGGCATAGCGTGACGCGCGCGCCGCGCCTGACCGATTCGGCACGCGCAAGCGAAAGCGTGGAAAAAAGCGAGCGCGCCCGCGCATCGACCTGATCGCGCACCTGCCAGGCTACGAACGACGGCGCGGCGAACATCGCGAGAATCGCCATCACGGCGAGCACCACGCACAGTTCGACGAGCGTGAAACCTTGATTTGAAGCGTTGAACATCTGCATTCCTCATCGATCTGATCGGGCCGAAAGACGCAATCTAGCGAGAAGGAATGCGCGCCGCCATTCGCCGAATGGCCGAGTGTTCACGCGATCCGATGCCCGGCACACTGCGCGAGCGAAGTGCAGGAATTCAGGCTTGGGAGAGAAACGATGCGGAAAGGTTCAGCGCTTGCGCGAAGTCGATTTCTTCGGCGCGGCACGCCGGAATTCATCGAGCACGTCTTCGAATTCGGAGACGTCTTCGAAACGCTTGTAGACGGAGGCGAAACGCACGTAGGCGATGGTATCGAGCTGCCGCAACTCGTTCATCACGAGTTCGCCGAGACGTTCGCTCTGCACTTCGCGCTCGCCGCTGCCGAGCAACTGATACTCGATGCGGGACGCGGCGGCGTCGATCGCGTCGGCTGCGACCGGGCGCTTTCTCAGCGCAAGCTGCATGCTCGCGACGATCTTGCGACGGTCGAACTCGGTGCGGCTGCCGTCCTTCTTGACGACGGACGGAAGCGCCAGTTCGACACGCTCATACGTTGTGAAGCGCTTGTCGCACGAGGGACAGCGCCTGCGCCGCCGAATGGCCGCGCCATCCTCCGACACGCGAGAATCCACGACCTGGGTATCTTCGTGTCGGCAGAATGGGCAGCGCATCGGCGTTGGGCTCGCGAATTAACGGTAGACCGGGAAACGCTTGGTCAGATCGGCCACTTGCGCGCGCACGCGCTCGATGGTCGCCTGGTCTTCCGGATTGTCGAGCACGTCGGCGATCAGGTTGCCGACGATTTCCGCTTCCTTCACGCCGAAGCCGCGCGTGGTCATCGCGGGCGAGCCGAGGCGCACGCCGCTCGTGACGAACGGCTTTTCCGGATCGTTCGGAATGGCGTTCTTGTTGACCGTGATGTGCGCGGCGCCGAGTGCGGCTTCGGCGGCCTTGCCGGTGATCTTCTTGGCGCGCAAATCGACGAGCATCACGTGGCTTTCCGTGCGGCCCGACACGATGCGCAGGCCGCGTTTCACCAGCGTTTCGGCCAGCACGCGCGCGTTGTCGATCACCGCTTGCTGATACGTCTTGAACTCCGGCGACAACGCTTCCTTGAACGCGACAGCCTTCGCGGCGATCACGTGCATCAGCGGCCCGCCCTGAATGCCCGGGAAAATTGCTGAATTGATCTGCTTCTCGAACTCGGCCTTCATCAGGATCACGCCGCCGCGCGGGCCGCGCAGGCTCTTGTGCGTGGTCGTGGTGACGAAGTCCGCGTGCGGCACCGGGTTCGGATACACGCCCGCTGCGACGAGACCTGCGTAGTGCGCCATGTCGACCATGAAGTAAGCGCCGACGCTCTTCGCGATCTTCGAAAGACGCTCGAAGTCGATCTTCAGCGCAAACGCCGACGCGCCCGCGACGATCAGCTTCGGCTTATGTTCCTTGGCGAGCGCTTCGGTTTTTTCGTAGTCGATGTCTTCGGCTTCGTTCAGGCCGTAGCTCACCACGTTGAACCACTTGCCCGACATGTTGACCGGCGAGCCGTGCGTCAGGTGACCGCCCTCGGCGAGGCTCATGCCCATGATCGTGTCGCCCGGCTTGAGCACGGCGAAGAACACGCCCTGATTGGCTTGCGAGCCGGAATTCGGCTGCACGTTCGCCGCTTCGGCGCCGAAGAGCTGCTTCACGCGATCGATCGCGAGCTGCTCGACGATGTCGACATATTCGCAGCCGCCGTAATAGCGCTTGCCCGGATAACCTTCGGCGTACTTGTTCGTGAGTTGCGAGCCCTGCGCGGCCATCACGGCCGGGCTCGTGTAGTTTTCCGACGCGATCAGCTCGATGTGATCTTCCTGGCGACGGTTTTCCTGCTCGATCGCCTTGAGCAATTCGGGATCGACATTGGCGAGGGTACTTTCGGCTCTGTCAAACATACGTTTTCCGTGAGTTCAAAACAGGTTGACCGGATCGCGCGTGCGCCACGTTTGATGCAGACGCAAAAGACGCTGGAAACCGATGGAGTCCAGGCGCGACGGATAGAGGATGAATCCGGTTTCGCGGAACGGACAGCCACCGGCAACGCAACGACGGCGTGCGGATCTCAGCTGCCCAGGCGAACGGCAAAACGACGCTCCGCGCTTCCTGGTGGGTCGCTCCACCTTGAATCCGAAGATTCTATCGCCAGTCACGCGGGGTTTGAGCGTTGTAGTTTAATGGGCGGGCAGGCTTTAGGCAACCGGCTTCCGGCGCGATCGGGCGCGCCTGGAACCGCGCTTAAAGCACGATCGTTCGCGCTCGCGATTGCTTGCCGCGCCGCATCAATGGAAGTACCCTTTGCGCCGTCGCCGGATGCGCTCCGGCTTTACTCATTTCACCCCGTTCGGAGTCCGCTCATGATCGTTTTCGTCACCGGCGCGTCGGCCGGATTCGGCGCCGCCATCGCCCGCACTTTCGTGAAGGGCGGCCATCGCGTGATCGCTGCCGCGCGTCGCAAGGAGCGCCTGGTCGCGCTGTCGAACGAGCTCGGCGACGCGCTCCTGCCGGTCGAACTCGACGTGCGCGATGAAGATGGGGTCCGCAACGCCATCGCGTCGCTGCCCGAGGCGTTCGCCCAGATCGACGTGCTCGTGAACAACGCCGGCCTCGCGCTCGGTCTCGAACCCGCGCAGCGCGCGAACCTCGACGACTGGAAAGGCATGATCGAGACGAACTGCACGGGACTCGTGACCGTCACGCATGCGATCCTCCCCGGCATGATCGAGCGCAATCGCGGACATGTGTTCAATATGGGATCGGTGGCCGGCACGTATCCGTATATCGGCGGGAACGTGTACGGCGCGACCAAGGCGTTCGTGCGGCAGTTCAGCCTGAACCTGCGTTCCGACGTCGCCGGCACCGCCCTGCGCGTGACCGACATCGAACCGGGGCTCGTGGGCGGCACCGAATTTTCCAACGTGCGCTTCAAGGGCGACGACACCAAGGCGGCGACCGTATACAAGGACGTGCAGGCGCTGACGCCCGAAGATATCGCCGATGCGATCTACTGGATCGCCACACGTCCGGCGCACGTGAATATCAATGCAATCGAGATGATGCCGGTCGCGCAGACCTTCGCACCGTTGCAAATTCACCGCGGCTGATTCGGGTATATGCCCAAGGTTTTGGCAGTCGTGCTTCCGGTTCCGGTAAAATGCCGCCGATGAATATTTGTCAAAAAGCGAGCCGGAGCGGGCCGATCAGCCTCCGCGCGAGCGGAGCGGCGCAAAGGTGAGTGATTCGTTGACTTTCGATTGGCCGGTTCGGGTGTACTACGAGGACACCGACGCCGGCGGCATCGTCTTCTACGCGAACTACCTGAAGTTCTTCGAACGGGCGCGCACCGAATGGCTGCGCGCGTGCGGCATCGACCAGCAGCGTCTCGCAGAGTCGAACGGCATCGTGTTCGTCGTGCGACGCACGTCCGTCGAATACGCGTCGCCGGCGCGTCTGGATGACGTCATTCGCGTCGTGAGCCGCATCGAGCGGCTCGGACGCGCATCGGTGGATTTTCATCAGGAAGCGTGGCGCGACGGCGTGCTGCTCGCGAGCGGCGACATTCGCGTCGCTGCGGTGGATCGCGCGTCGATTCGTCCGGCCGCCATTCCCGACGGCGTGCTCGACGGGTTGAAGCGCGGCCCAAACGCCGCGCCCGTCACCGCGTCATGCGGCGCGAATCCGGATCGGGCCTGAACGATGAACACATCGCACCCCGAAGCGAACCAGGGCATCGGTAACAGAGGAAGCACTAACGAGCATGAGCCGGTCAAGGCGCGGCTTTCGTTTGATTCACATCCCTTTCACGAAAGCATGATGCTTTGAGCGGACGCCCCTTGCGGGACGTAACAGCGGACCTTTATGAACAATACACAAGACCTGTCGATCATTTCTCTCGTCATTCACGCGAGCCTGCTCGCGCAGGCGGTGATGGCGCTGCTGCTGTTGCTGTCGCTGCTGTCGTGGACCTTCATCTTTCGCAAGTGGTTCGCGATTCGTCGCGCGCGGGCGCAAACCGAGCGTTTCGAGCGCGATTTCTGGTCGGGCGGCGACCTGCAGGCGCTTTATCAGAGCGCGGCGAATAATCGCCACACCATCGGTGCGCTGGAGCGTATCTTCGAATCCGGCATGCGCGAATTTCTGAAGGGCAAGGAGCGCCGCATCACCGATCCGGGCGCGATCCTCGACGGCTCCCGCCGCGCGATGCGCGCCGCGTTTCAGCGCGAGATGGACGTGCTCGAGGCGAATCTCGCGTTTCTCGCGTCGGTCGGCTCGGTGAGTCCGTATATCGGTCTGTTCGGCACCGTCTGGGGCATCATGAATTCGTTCCGCGGACTCGCCAACGTGCAGCAGGCGACGCTCGCGAACGTGGCGCCGGGCATCGCCGAGGCGCTCGTCGCGACCGCGATTGGCCTCTTCGCCGCGATTCCGGCGGTGGTCGCATACAACCGTTACGCGCACGATATCGACCGTCTGGCGATCCGCTTCGAAACCTTCATCGAAGAGTTCTCGAACATTCTGCAGCGTCAGGCGCACTAAGCAAGGAGTCCGCGATGGCAGGCCCCATTCGTTCCAGCATGCGCGGCAGCTCGCGCCGCGCGATGTCCGATATCAACGTCGTGCCGTATATCGACGTGATGCTCGTGCTGCTCGTCATCTTCATGGTGACGGCGCCGCTCGTTTCGCCGTCCATCATCAATTTGCCGACGGTCGGCAATGCGCAGCCGCAGGAGCAGCAGCCGCCTCTCGTCATCAACATCAAGGCGGACGGCAGCATGAACGTCCGCTACAAGGAAGAAGGCGGCGCGACGCAGGAGCAGAAGATGTCGAAGGAAGAGCTGAACACCTTCGTGCTCAATCGTCAGGAATCGCATCCGGATCAGCCCGTCGTGATCGCGGCGGACAAGACCGTGAAGTATGAAGTCGTGATGAACGTGATGTCCGATATGAAGGCGCGCGGCGTGAAGCGCGTCGGATTGCTCGTCAAATCGCAATGACCCTTTTGCACAGGCAGACACGCGCATCGTCCGCGCGACCGATTCGCCCGCCGCGCGAGCGTGGCACGGGCAAGGCGTTCGCGCTCGCGGCGTTGATGCACCTGCTGCTCGGCTGGCTGCTGTACCACGGCATCAACTGGCAGAACAACACGCCCGCGGGCTCGGAAGCGGAAATCTGGACCGAGATTCCGGACACGTCCGCGCCGACGCCCCGCCCCGCTCCGCCACCGCCCACGCCGGTGAAGGTGCAGCCCGCGCCGCCGCCCGCGAAGGACGAGGACGCGGATATCGCGTTGCAGGAGAAAAAACGCAAGCAGCAGGAAGTTGCCGCCCGTGAAGCGCAGCTGGCCGAGCAGCGCCGTCAGCAGGAACAGGCGCGTCAGGAAGCTGAAGAAAAGCGCCAGCAGCAACTCGCTGCCGCGGCCGCTACTCAGAAGGCCATGCAGGACAAGCAGAAGCAGATCGAGCAGCAGCGTCAGGCCGAACTGCAGAAGCAGCAGCAACAGAAGGCGCAGCAAGACAAGCAGCGTCAACAACAGCAGGCCGAAGCGCAGAAGCAGGAACAGCTCAAGGACCAGAAGGAACAGCAGGAAGCCAAGGCGAAGGCCGATGCACAAGCCAAGGCCAAGGCTGAAGCCGACGCGAAGGCGAAGGCGGCTGCGCAGGCGAAAGCCAAGGCCGATGCGGAAGCGAAGGCCAAGGTCGATGCCGAGCGCAAGGCGCGTCTCGCGCAACTGCAAGGTCAGTTGGGCGGGGGAACTGCGGGCAGCGGCGAAGGCCTCGCGAAGAGCGGCACGGGCAAGGGCGCGGGCGGCAATGCGACCTCGCCGGGATACGCCGAGAAGGTGCAGCGACGCGTGCGGCCGAATATCGTGTGGGCGGGCGAAACAGCCGGGCTCGAGACTGTCGTGTCGGTGCGTTGCTCGCCGACGGGCACGCTGCTGTCGGCGACCATCACCCGCTCGAGCGGCAACGAGCAGTGGGATCAGGCGGCCCTGCGCGCAGTGCAGCGCTCGGATCCGATGCCGGTGGATATCGACGGCAAGGCTCCCGACCGTTTCACGATTACGCTGCGTCCCGCAGGAGGCTGATCGTGCTTGAAAAGCCGCACTGTAAGCCGGCATTAAGCAGCGGGAACGAATTGTGCGAGCGCGGGTCTGTTCTGCAGTCCGCGGACACTTGAAAACGCTTTTATCTGGAACCTATACAGCATGAGTTTGATGACGAAGCTTGGCCTGAAAACGCTGGTCGCGTCCTGCCTGATCGCAGCCGGCACCGCCGCACACGCCCAGTTGAACGTACTCGTGACCGGCGTCGGTTCGACCCAGTTTCCGATCGCGACAGCCAATTTCGCCAATGAAGCGAGTTCTCCGCAGCAGGTCAGCGCGATCATTCGCCAGGATCTGCAGAGAAGCGGCAAGTTCACGAATATCGACGCGGGCGGCACGCCGGTGTCGGAGACCGATTCCGTCGATCTCGGCGCCTGGAAGGCAAAAGGCGCGGACGCGTTCGTGTCGGGCAGCGTGAACAAGCTGCCCAACGGCCAGTACGAAGTGCGCTTCCGCCTCTACGACACCGTCAAGCAGCAGAATCTCGGCGGCCTGTCGCTCGTCAGCGCCGAAAGCGGCCTGCGCATCAGCGCGCACAAGATCGCTGACTACATCTACGCGAAGCTGCTCGGCGGCCGCGGCGTGTTCGCCACGCGTCTGTCCTATGTCATTCAGACGGGCGGCCGCTATCAATTGCAGATTTCGGATTCGGACGGACAGGACGCGAAGATCGCCCTGTCCAGCCCGGAGCCGATCATCTCGCCGGCGTGGTCGCCGGACGGCACGAAGGTCGCATACGTGTCGTTCGAAAAGAAGAAGCCGGTGGTGTACATCCACGATCTGCCGACGGGACGTCGCGTGGTCGTGTCGAATCAGAAGGGCAACAACAGTGCCCCGGCGTGGTCGCCCGATGGCCGCAAGCTCGCGGTCGCGCTCTCGCGCACCGGCAACACGCAGATTTTCGAAGTCAACGCAGACGGCTCCGGCCTGCGCCGTCTGACGCAAGGCAGTTCCATCGACACCGAGCCGTACTACTCTCCTGATGGCAACTCGATTTATTTCACGAGCGATCGCGGCGGCCAACCGCAGATCTATAAGATGCCGGCGGCGGGTGAAAGCGCCGGCGCGGCCCAGCGGGTCACGTTTGCAGGCGCGTACAACACGAGCCCGCGCGTGAGTCCGGACGGCAAGCAACTCGCGTACATTTCGCGCACTGGCGGCGGCTTCAAGCTGTATCTGCAGGACCTCGCGTCCGGCACGGCGACGGGGCTGACCGACACGACGCATGACGAATCGCCGAGCTTCGCGGCGAATGGTCAGTACATCCTCTACGCCACCCAAGTGAACGGACGTGGCGTGTTGGCAGCCGTTTCGACCGACGGTCGTACGCGGCAAGTCTTGTCCGTACAGGGCGGTGTGGTGCGCGAGCCGTCCTGGGGTCCGTTCATGCAATAAGTCCAGCAATAACGTTTCACAAACAACGTTCAGCTACAACACAAGGAGAGGTACCATGATGTCGAAACTTCGTATCGGCCTGGCAGTTGCGATGGTCGGCGCATTGGCGGCGTGTCACTCGGGCGTGAAGCTCGACGAAGGCCAGAACAAGGGTGCAGTCGGCACGCAGCCGAACCCGACGGACGTGAAGCAGGTCAACATCGACCCGCTGAACGACCCGAACAGCCCGCTCGCCAAGCGCAGCATTTTCTTCGACTTCGACAGCTACGCCGTGAAGGACGACTATCAGCCGCTGCTGCAACAACACTCGTCGTACCTGAAGAGCCATCCGGAGCGTCACGTGCTGATCCAGGGCAACACCGACGAGCGCGGCACGAGCGAGTACAACCTGGCGCTCGGCCAGAAGCGTGCGGAAGCCGTGCGTCGCGCGATGTCGCTGATGGGCGTCGCCGATACGCAGATGGAAGCCGTGAGCCTCGGCAAGGAAAAGCCGACGGCAACGGGTCACGACGAATCGTCGTGGGCACAGAACCGCCGTGCGGACCTCGTGTACCAGCAGTAATCAACTTAACGTAACCAGTCACGGGTGAGTCGCCCTATGTTGTCTCGCTTTCCCTTGCTGCGCCTGGCCGCAGCCGCGTGCGTACTCGGTTCGACGATGCTGAGCGTGCCCGCGCACGCCGGCGTCTTCGACGACACCGAAGCGCGTAAAGCCGTGCTCGATCTGCGCACGAAAACTGACAGCCTGTCCAGTCAGTTGCAGGCGGCCCAGCGCACGATCCTCGATCAATCGAACCGTATCGACCAGCTCAATCAGCAGGTCGCCACGCTTCGCGGCCAGAACGAGGATCTGGCCAATCAGGTCGGAACGCTGCAAAAGCAGCAGAAGGACTATTACGCCGACCTCGACGCGCGCTTGAAAAAGTTCGAGCCGCAGCAAGAGACTGTCGACGGCGTAACCGGTTCGGTGCAGCCCGGCGAGACGGAAGCGTTCAACGCAGCGTCGACTCAATTCCGTAACGGTGACTACAAAAATGCCGCGGCGTCGTTCAAGGCGTTCGTGGCGAAGTATCCGCAGAGCCCGTATCAGCCGACGGCGCGGTATTGGCTCGGCAATGCGCTCTACGCGCAGCGCGACTACAAGGGATCGACGGCGATCTGGCAAGACCTGGTGAAGAGCTATCCGACGCATCCGCGAGCGCCCGAGGCGTTGCTCGCAATCGCGAACAACCAGATCGAGCAAGGTCAGAAGGCGGCTGCCAAGCAGACGCTTCAACAGATCATCTCGCAGTACGCCGGTACGGAAGTCGCGCAGACCGCGCAGAGCAAGATGTCGCAGGTGAAGTAAGCGAAGCGTCATCGTTTCGCGCCTCTCGAGGAGAATGCCCGCGGGCAATGAAGCCGCGGGCGTTTTTCTTTCGAGAATCAGGCTGTCCTTCGACGAACCGGGTTGACGGTTCTCGGAATTTGAGATTATAATTTTGCCTCTTTCGGGTCGTTAGCTCAGCTGGTAGAGCAGCGGACTTTTAATCCGTTGGTCACAGGTTCGAATCCCGTACGGCCTACCAAAGAATCAGGCAGAAAGCCCAGTCATTGCGACTGGGCTTTTTGTCTTTGTGCCTTCGCTGCAAGCCGGTCCATGTCCCGCGCATCGAGACACGAAATGTCTCAACCCTTCCTATAATCGGAGTCATTCCCGCCTATCCCCGCGCGCTATGACCTCCAGCCTCGACGAAGCCATCCTCCGCGTGTTGCCCACCGAACGGGACGCGACCGCCTGGCTCTCGACGCCCGAAATCCGCAGGCGTCTCGAAGAGCGCGGCCATCGCGTCGGCTATACGAAGAAGGTGCAGCGCCATCTGACCGCGCTCGAAGCCGATGCGCGCGTTGTGTCGATGCTCAACGGCCGCGAGTTGCTGTGGCAGCGCAAGCCGTGGCTGCACGGCCTGCAGGAAGGCGTCAGCGGCCTGATGAGCGCGTCGGAAGCGGTGGCGTTCCACATCCTTCAGCGCTTCGCGGGCAACAAGCTGCCTAACGCCGTGACGCGCGACATCGATCCGCTCTTCAAAGCGGCCGAATCGCGGCTGTCGCAGGAAAAGGCGGACAGCCGCATCTATCGCGCGTGGGCGGACAAGATCGATTCCGTCGACGGCTCGTTCACGCTGATTCGTCCGAAGCTGCGGCCGGAGATCTTTCAGACCGTCGCGACCGCCACTTTCTTCGAGCGCGAATTGCTCGTGCAGTATCGCCCCGCATACAAGGCGGAGCAAAAGCCCGAACAAGGCAACGATCCGAAGACGAAAACACTCTGGCCGCTCGCGCTCGTCGAATCGGCCGGCGTGATGTACATGGTCGCGCAAGATCCGAATCGCGCGCCGCGTCCGGAGAAAGGCGAGACGGAATGGATGCGCACGCTCTATCGGCTCGATCGCATTCGCTCGGTGACGGAGTCCGGCGAATCCTTCACGTACCCCGAAGATTTCAAGCTGCGCAAGTACATCGAAACGCAGCAGGTCTTCGACTTTCTGCCTGAGCCGCCCGTGCTGCTCGAACTCGCCTTCGAAGGCAATGCGGGCAATCAGTTGCGCGAATCGCCGATGTCGAAGGATCAGCAAATCGACGCCCTTCCCGATGGCCGCATGAAAGTCACGGGCACGGTCACGCCGAGTCTCAAGCTGCGCTGGTGGCTGCGCGCGCTGGGGGCGGGCGTCGAGATTCTCGCGCCGCAAGGTCTGCGCGATGAATTCGCGGACGACTATCGCAAGCTCGCGAGCCGCTATGGTCAGGTAGACGCGCAATGAACGACGCCGCGTTTTTCGAGCAAGCAGCCGAATGGATTCGTCATGCCGACGGCCTGCTGATCACCGCGGGCGCAGGTATGGGCGTCGATTCCGGACTGCCGGATTATCGCGGTCCCGAAGGCTTCTGGCGCGCCTATCCGGCGTTGCGGCATCACGGATTTTCGTTCGAGGAGATGGCGAATCCCGAAGGCTTCGTTCGCCATCCGCGGCTCGCGTGGGGCTTTTACGGGCATCGGCTCGCGCTGTATCGCGCGACCGCGCCGCATGACGGCTTTCATGTGCTGAAGCGCTGGGCCGCGCGCATGTCGCACGGCGCGTTCGTCTTCACGAGCAATGTCGATGGCCAGTTCCAGCGCGCGGGCTTCGCGCCCGAACGCATTGCCGAGTGTCACGGTGCGATCGACTCACTGCAATGCATCGACGCCTGCACGAACGACATCTGGTCCGCCGACAGCTTCGATCCGATCGTCGACGAGACGCGCTGCGAGCTCGTCAACGCGATGCCGCGCTGTCCGCATTGCCACGCGCTCGCGCGTCCGAACATCCTCATGTTCGGCGACTGGAACTGGATCGACACGCATTCGGCGCGGCAGGAGCAGAGGCTGGCCGCGTGGCTGCATGGCGTGGAAAACCTCGTGGTCGTCGAACTCGGCGCGGGCCGTGCGCTGCCGACGGTCCGGCGCTTCAGCGAGCGCAACGGGCCGCGCGTCATCCGCATCAATCCGCGCGAGCACGCGATTGCGCCGGGCTCGGGCGTAGGCATCGCCGGCGGCGCGCGCGAGACGCTGATGCGCCTCGACCGCATGCTTCAGCCCATGTAACGCACGTTGACCTGCGGTCCGAACACGTCGCGCACGATATCGACCAGATGATCGTGGTGGCTCAGAAAAATCACCTGCGTGCGTTTCGCGATCTGCGCGAGCACGCGCAGCCCGGCGCGCGCGCGGCCATCGTCGAAATTGATGAACAGATCGTCGGCGACGAACGGCAGCGCCGACGCCTTCTCACCATGCTCTTCCAGCGCCGCCAGCCGCAGCGCGAGATACAACTGATCGCGCGTGCCCTCGCTCATTCCTGCGATATCGACATGTTCGCCGCTCGCACGAACCGCCGACAGCGCCATCGGCTGCCGGTCGTAATCGACGACGAGCCGCGAGAAGGTATCGAGCGTGAGCGCCGAAAAGATCGCGCTCGCGCGTGAGAGCATCGGGCCCTGCCGACGCTCGCGATAGCGATCGATCGCCCACTTGAGCAGCGTCGATGCGGTCTCGACTTTCACGAAGCGCTCGGCGGCATCGGCCATTGCGGCAAGCGCTTCCTGGCGCTTCGCTTCGGCGCGCGCGGCATTCGCTTCGCCCGAAATGGCGTCGAGTTCGCGACGTGCGGCATCGAACGCGGTCGTGGTTTCGTTCGCGATTCGCACCGACTCGGACAGCGCCGCCCCGATGCGCGAAAGCTCGGCCGGCACGTTCGGCATGTCGGCGCCCTCCACTTCCGCGACGAGCTCGTCGAGCGACAGGCCATCGCCGCCCTTGATGAGCGCGGCGCGCGCGTCGTCCACCGCCGCGATCAGTGCCCGCTTTTTCTGCGATTGCGCGATCAGCGCCTGGAGCACGTCCGGTGTATCGACGCCGGCCAGATCATAGAGCGGACGCAGCGTCTCCTTCGCCTGTTCGACGTCGGCACGCGTCTGGTTCACCTGCTCGCTCGCCGACGCATGCGCCTTCTTCAATCGCTCCCGCTCGGCATGCGCCGCGGATGCGCGATCGAGGCGCGCTGACAGTTCCGTCGCGATTGTCTTCGCGCCTTGCGTCGCGAGCGATTCATCGAGTTCGCGCGCGAGCTGCGCCGCATCGGCGTCGAGTGCGGCGAGCGCCGCGCGCATCGCGTCGATCTGGCCGGTGCGCGTGGTTTCGATCTGCGTCAATTGCTCGCCGATCTTCTTCACGATATCGATGGCCGCTTCGGCCGCGGCCAGCGAATCCGACGCGTTCGCAAGGCCCGCCTTCGCGATGGCCGCCGACCACTCGCGCTGCCAGCGCGCGTACGATTCGCGGGCCGCTTTCGCGACGCCCTGCCGCGCGATTTGTTCAACCCGAGCTTCATCGAGTTGCGCGGCGACATTGCGGCGCGTCACCGTGGCTTCGTCGATGGCCGCGATATGCGCCTCGGCCATGTCGCACAGCATGCCGAGAGCGGCGTTCGCATCGGTGTGCGCGCCCGCCTCCGAAAGATGCCGCGCGAGCAAGTCGCGGCGCGTATCGGCATCGGCGGATTCGCGCGCGAGTTCCTCGGTGCGCGCGTCGAGCGTCTGCGCCGCGAGCAGCGCCTTGTCGCGCGCGGCGATCCACGACGGCGCATCGTCGAGCGGCATGTCCGCGATCTGCGATTGCGCGGCGAGCGCGCGCCACGCGTCGTCGAATGTCGCCAGCGCCGCTTCGGCTTCGCGCACGCTTTCCTCGCGCCGCGCGAGCGTCGATGCCTCGCTCGCGACGCGCCGTTTCAGCGCCGCGAGCTGCGTCGCGTGACCGACCGATCCAAGCTGACGATCGGCGAGGTCGTCGGCCGCGTGCATCGTGCTTTCGAAACCGGACGCGCCTTCATCGAGCGCGATATCGCCGGACCGGATCGCGGTCCACGCCGCATCGCGCGACGCGCGTGCGGCATGAACCTGATCGCCCGTCACGACATCGTGCGCTTCGACGAGCGCATCCAGTTCGCTGCGCGTCGCGTGAAGCGTGTCCTGCGCTTCCTTCGCGCGATCCGTGGCGAGGGTCAGCCGCGACGCGAGTTCCTGACGCTGCGTGCGCAACGCGGCAATGCGCTCGGCCGCCGGCAGCGTCATCGACTTCAATTCGGCGATCGGGCGCGACCATCGGCCAAGCGAGGCGATGCCCGCGTCGAGCGTCTGCTGCGCGTCGCGCGTCGCGTCTTCGAGGCGCTCTTTCGCCGCGTCCGAATCGCGATACTTTTGCGCGGCACGCAACGCGGCACGCAGACCCGGCGGCACATCGCCGCCCGCGATCGCCGCGAGCTTCGCGAGCTTCGCTTTCAGCGTGTCGATCTGCGCGGCGCTTTCGTCGGCGGCCTGATCCGCGTTGCGCGCGGCGAGTTCGAGTTCGCCGCGTTCGAGCATCAGGCTCGTGACCGTCTGGAGCGCGAGCGCGCCGGGCATCGTGCGGCGCACGTCCGCTTCGTCGTGCGGCCAGCCGAGTTGCGCGCCGTCCTGCGCGATCTGGCGCAGACGCATCGCGACTTCCTGTTCGAGCCGGGCAATATCGGTCGCGTGATGCGTGCAGCGCTGCTGCGTGGCGTCGAGCGCACGAATGCGTGCCTGTGCAGCGAGCAGCGCGTGATCGATGTGAATCGCGCTCAGTTCGGCGTGCAATTGCCCGGCTGCTTTCGCGTGGACGTCGAGCGCGCCTTGCGCGGTAGCGAGCCGCGTGAGTGCGTTTTGCAGCGTCGCCTCGGCGTTCGCGGGCAAATCGACGACTTCGCCCAGTTCGCGCAACTCCGCCGCCTTCTCGCGCCACACGTTCAGAAACGGCGCGACGCGCCGCACACGTTCCAGCTTGCCGCGCTGCGCTTCGAGTGCCGCGCGATGTGCGTCCTGTTCGCGGCGCTTTTCCTCCGCCTCTTCGACGGCGACATGCGCGCGCGTCCACTTCGCGGTTCGCACGCTAGCGAGCTTCAGTTCGTCGGTGGCTTCGTCGTATTGCTTCCGGCTGATGTTGTACGCGCAGCCCGACTTGCGCTTCGCCCACAGGCTGTCGGCTTCGTCCGCGAGACGCTGGCGCACGTCGCCCAAGCTCGCGATACCTGCCGCTGATTGAAACAGCACCTGCCCGACATCGCTCGACGCGTCGAGAATGCTCTGTCCGCCGCGAATCAGCGCCGTGTGATCGAGGCAGTACATCTGCTCGAAGAAGCTCTTGTCGGCCGCGCCGAGAAACGTCGCGAGCGCGTCGGCGGGAAGCGCGTCGCCGTTCGGCGCACTGAGCGACGATTTACGGCTCTTCGTGCGATGAAACGCGAAGGCTTCATCGCCCGTTTCGATCGACGCGCCGAGCCGCAAGTCGCTCTGCGGATGCACGAACGCGAGCGGCGAGCTGTGCGGCATGCCGAAGAGCAACTCGGAAATCGCGTTCTTGATGGTCGATTTGCCGGCCTCGTTCGGACCGACGACGAAGTGAAAGTCATGTTCCGCCGCCGGAAACTCGACGGCGTGATCGGTGAACTTGCCGTAGCGAATGAGTTCGAGCGTGCCGATGCGCATCGCTTACTCCGCGTCCGCCAGTTGCGCGATCAGTCCGGAGCGCACTTCGCCGACCAGCTTCGCGAGTTCGCCGTTGCGCACGTATTCGAGCTCGGGCACGGACTTCTGCAATTCGCTCGGAGCCTGCGATGCCAGCGCGATGAGTCTATCTTTCAGCATGCTCAGAAACTCCGGGTCGGATTCGGCTTCGATCAGCAGACCGTGAAGATCGGCGAGCGCATCGGTGCGGCCCGTCGACGGTTCGCTGTGCGCGAGCGGCTCGGTCGCGATCTTCACTTTTTCGAGCCACAGACGGTCGTGGCTGATCGCTGCGATCTGCGCGAGCACTTCGGCGCGCAGTTGCGTCTCCAGTCCGAACAGTTCGCCGTGCGCGCCAGTTGCGCCGGTGATCGTCACGCGCACCGCGTGCGGCACGGACGACGCCGCCGCTTCGACGAGCGCCTCAAGTGCGCGTCCGACCGCGAGCGCGACTTCATCGAGCGTGCTCGCCGACGATGCATCCACCGTGACCGCTTCCCAGCGCAGCACGTCGATGAAAAGCCGCTCGACGCTCACCTCTTCCGTGTCCGACACCGTGACGAGCACCGCGCCGCGCCGGCCCGTCTCGCGGATGTTGCGTCCTTGCAGATTGCCCGGAAACACGATGGTCGATGCGTCCTGCCAGATCGCGTAATCGTGGACGTGGCCGAGCGCCCAGTAGTGATATTCCTTCGCGTGCAATTCAGCGACGGAGCACGGCGCGTAACTCGCGTGCATCGAGCCACCTTCGAGCGCGGTATGCAGCACGCCGATGTTGAAGTACCCCGCGACAGGAGCCGGATACGAGGTGACGAGATTCGTCGTGACCGCTTTTTCCTTGAAGCTATGACCGTGCAACGCGACCTTCAGTGCGTCGATGCGAAAGGTCTGCGGCTTTCTCGTCGAGAACGTGTGGACGTTGTCGGGTAATTGAAGCTGGCTCGTCATTTCGCTTTCGGCATCGTGATTGCCGAACAGCACGTAGACAGGAACGCCCGCGCGTCGCAGGCGGCCCATTTCGCGGCAGAAGAAGATGCCCGTGTTGTGATCGCGCCAGGTGCCGTCGTACAGATCGCCGGCGATCACCATGAAATCGACCTGTTCGTCGACCGCCACCGACACGAGCTTCGAAAAGGCTTCGCGCGTGGCGTTGCGCAGCATGTCGGCGGGTGCGTCCGTGTAGGCGGAAAGGCCGTGCAGCGGGCTATCGAGGTGAATATCCGCGGCGTGAATGAAGCGCATGCTGTCTCCGTCAAAGGATGTCTTTCTGCCCGGACGATGGGACGACGATCATAGCAGCCGATCCGGACACATCGCGTCCCGATCGAAGTTGCGCATCCGGGACGCCGAATGTCCCGCGCCGCTCGCAGAATCGGCCGTTCGGATTCAACGCGACACGAGGATAACGATGAACGAAACACTCGAGCGGCACGCCACGATCACGAGCCCTTACACGCCCAGGAATGTCGATGCGGCGATCGTGCATCTGGAGCGCGTGCTGTCGGCGGAAGGCGCGAATTCGCTGTTCGGTCAGACCTACTGGCGCACGCGCGTCCAGCAGGTGAGCGCGACGCGCGGCCTGCAACACGGGCAGCGCGCGCGGCTGGAACGGCTGATGAAATTGCTGTCGGATGTGGGCTGCGTTCAGGCCTTCGAGCGCTGAACCGTCTGCGCCAGCGTGACGAATTCGGCCACCGGCACTTCTTCGGCGCGGCGCGTGAGATCGAAGCCAAGGGCATCGAAATCGATCGTGTCGCGATACGCGCCCAGGTTGTTGCGCAACACCTTGCGACGTTGCGCGAACGCGGCCTTCACGACATCGCTCAATACGGTTTCATCCACTTCGGGCAACTCGTGCGGCGCGAACGGAATCATGCGCACGATCGCGGAATTCACCTTCGGCGGCGGATTGAACGACTCGGGCGGCACGTCGATGAGCTTGTCCATCACGTAACGGTATTGCAGCATCACCGAGAGACGTCCGTAGTCTTTGCTCGCGGGCTCGGCGATCATGCGATCGACCACTTCGTCCTGCAGCATGAAGTGCTGGTCAATCACCTTGTGCGCGAACGCCGTCAGGTGAAACAGCAGCGGACTGGAAATGTTGTACGGCAGATTGCCGACGATGCGCAGCGTCGGCTTGTCCTTGTCCTCGCCTTCGAGCGCGAGCGACGCGAAATCGAAATCGAGCGCATCGGCGGAATGCACGACGAGCCTGTCGCCGAAACGCTTTTCCAGACGGCCGATCAGATCGCGGTCCAGCTCGACCGCGTGCAGCGGCGACTCGGGCGTGGCCAGCCGCTCGATCAGCGGCTCCGTGAGCGCCGCGAGTCCCGGCCCGATCTCCACCATGCGCTCGCCCCGCTTCGGCGCGATCACATCGACGATGGAATCGATCACGCCCTGATCGACGAGGAAGTTTTGCCCGAAGCGCTTGCGCGCGAAATGGCCTTGATGTTTGGTCGACATACTCGTTTGAATGAAGCGGCCGCGCGGCGCGAAATCAGGCCGCGCGTTTGTGACGCGCCATGGTGACGGCGGCGTCGATCGCGGCGATCATGCTGCCCGGATCGGCGCGGCCCGTGCCGGCGAGATCGAGCGCGGTGCCGTGATCCACCGACGTGCGGATGATCGGCAAGCCGAGCGTTACGTTGATGCCCTCGCCGAACGTCGCGTATTTCAGCACCGGCAAGCCCTGGTCGTGGAACATCGCGAGCACGCAATCGGCGTCTTTCAGATAGCGCGGCTGGAACAGCGTGTCGGCGGGATACGGCCCGGGCGCGTCGATGCCGAGCGCGCGCGCGCGTTCGAGCGCGGGCGTGATGACGTCGATTTCCTCGCGGCCCAGATAACCGTTCTCGCCCGCATGCGGATTGAGACCGGTGACGAGAATGCGCGGCGCGCGCAAGCCGAAATGCGCGCGCAGATCGTGATCGACGATGGCGAGCGTTTCGACAAGGCCGTCGATGCTGAGCGCCGCGGACACATCCTTCAGCGGCAAATGCGTGGTCGCGAGCGCGACGCGCAGCGGACGCTCGCTCGATCCCGCCAGCATCATCACGACGCGCGGCGTGTTCGTGCGCTCGGCGAGGTATTCGGTATGACCGGTGAAGGGAACGCCGGCATCGTTGATCGTGCTCTTTTGCAGCGGCGCGGTGACGATGGCGTCGAAACGGCCGGAAACAGCGCCGTCGATCGCGGCATCGAGCAGAGTCAGCACGTAGCGCCCGTTCGCGGCATTCAGCTTGCCGGGTTCGGCGGGCACGGCGAGCGCGTGATGCTCGATTGCGACCGTGCCGTGCGCCTCGGGCCAGCCCGCTCCGGCGCGCGTCTGGAGCAGCGCGCGATCGCCCAGCACCGTGAAGTGCGCCGACGGCCAGCGCTCGCGCGCCTGCCTGAGCGCCGCCGCCGTCAGTTCCGGGCCGACGCCGGCCGGCTCGCCGGTCGTGATGGCGATGGCGAGCGGCCGGGCGTCGGCGGTGCTCATGTTGTTACTGCGGCAGGGCAGCGATGCCCTTGTACTGCACGTACGCGGTGTCGCGCAGTTCGCGCAGCCAGTCGGAATACGCCTGCTCGGCCTTGCGCTGGCCGATCGCCTGACGCGCGATGTCGAGCTGCTGCGACGCCGATCCTTCCGCTTCGCGACGGCCGAGCACCTGAATCAGGTGATAGCCGTACTCGCTTCGCACCGGATCGCTGACGGCGCCGTCCTGGAGATTGTTCATCGCGCGCTCGAACTCGGGCACGGTCTCGCCCGGGCTGATCCAGCCGAGATCGCCGCCCTGCGACGCCGAGCCGTCCTGCGAATAGGTGCGCGCGAAGTTGGCGAAATCGCCGCCCGACGCGACTTGCTGCTTGATGTCGAGCAGTTTCTGGCGTGCGGCTTGTTCGGACATGCCGTCCGACACGCGCAGCAGGATGTGGCGCACGTGCGTCTGCACGAGCTTGGGCGCATCGGCGGCGGTGCCCTGACTCGCGCGGCGATCCACCAGCTTGATAATTTCGAAACCGCCGTCGGTGCGCAAAAGCGTCGGGACGACCTGGCCCGGTCGCAACGTCGACACGGCATTCACGATGCCCGCCGGCAACGTGCCGGGCGTGCGGAAACCGAGATCGCCGCCCTTGCTGGCGTCGGTGTCCTGCGAGTTCTGCTTGGCGAGCTTCGCGAAATCCTCGCCGCCTTGCGCCTGCTTGAGCACGGCATCGGCCTGGGCCTGCACCTTCGCGACTTCGCCCTGAGGCGCGTCCGACGGGAGCTTGAACATGATGTGCTGAAGGCGCAGATCGCTCGTATTGCGCGCGCCCGGACCGCGCTGGCTGGCGATGTAGTTCGCCACTTCGCCGTCGGACACGGTGATCTTGCTGTCGACTTCCTTCTCGCGCAGCTTCGAAAGCGTGAGCTCCGTGCGTGCGTCGCGCGTGAAGGTGGACCAGGGCACGCCCTGCGCCTCGATGCGCGAGCGATACACGTCGAGCGTCATCTGGTTTTGCTGCGCGAGACGCGCGAGCGTACGGTTGACCGTGGCATCGTCGATGGCGATGCCGTCTTCCTTCGCCTTCTGAAGCTGAATGCGCTCGAGTACCATCTGATCGAGCACTTGCCGCTGCATCTGGTCCGCGGGCGGCACGGGCGCGTTCTGCTGCTGGAGACGCTTGACGATGAGCGTCGTGCGGTCTTGCAACTCGCGCTGCGTGATAACGCCGTCGTTCACCACCGCGACGACTGAATCGGCGACCTGCGCATTGCGATTCGACAACGCCTGCGCACCGGCCGGCGAACTCAGGATCAGCGCGCCAGCGAGCACGCCCGCTGCGATTGCCGTCGATCGAAACATATTCACGTTTGCCACAGATACTCCATCAAATACGGGCTTCACCCGTTTGTGTCCTGCTTGAATGTGCTGCACTGCGCGGCTCCTGGCCGCTCTTCACTGCCTGACGTTGGATGCCGCACGCGGCCGCCCGTTCCGGCCTTACTCGTAATCGCTGTACCGGGAGAGCGGCGGCGCCGCTGGCGGCGGCGGCTGATAACCCTGGACGCTCGCGCGGAACGCGCTGACGAGACCGTTGTCGACGTTCGACAAGCCCTTGAACGTCAATTGCGCGAGCACGCGCGTGCCGGACGAAGGCTGGCCCTGCGTGTTCACGCCGTTGGCGTAACGCTGCATGCCGAAGCCCAACGCCCAGCAGTCGGCATCGTACTGGAAGCCCAGGAGCCCGTCGACGAGACGATGGCTCGCGAGATCGTAATTTACGCGGCCGACGGCATAGAGGCGATTCGTGAGCGGCCACTCGGCCGATAGCAGGATCTGGTTGATCGGCTCGTTCACCAGCGTGGTCTGGTTCGAACGCGTGTAGCGGTAGCCGATGTTGATCACCTTGCGTTCCGCCGGACTGAACGCAAAACCGATGCTCGAGCGCACAAGCTGGTTGTTGTCCACATTATATTGGAACGCGGTTTCCGAGGCGAAACCAGCGCCCAGCTTGATGGCCGCGCCCGCGATCAGGTCCGAGTGCTTTGCCTGTTCGGGCAACTGGCCCGGCGTGATCGTGACGCGCTGACTCTGGAAATAATACTGCTGCGCGATGACGAAACGCGCGCGCTCGTCGCCCGTCGCCGGATTGATGAAGCGCGTCGTCAGGCCTGCCGTGATGCGGTTCGCGTCCGCGATGCGGTCGTTGCCGACGAATGTGTTCGGCGTGTAGATCTCGGCGAGGCCGAAGTCGGCTTCGGATGTATCGAAAATCGGCGCGAAGTCCTGATTGTGATACGGCGTGTAGACGTAGTAGAGCCGCGGCTCCAGCGTCTGGATGTAATCCTGGCCGAAGAGCCGGACCGAGCGGTCGAACACGAGGCCCGTGTCGAAGCTGACGGTCGGAATCGACTCGGTGAAATTCTTCGGCTGCCCCGTCACCGGCGGCGACGAGCCCGCCACCTGGGTCGTCGCGATATGGCTCAGGTCGTAGGACGCGAAGTGCCATTGCACCTTCGGCGTGACGAAGTAACCCGGCGCGTTGATCCCGTAACTCAGATACGGGTTGAAGTACAGGCGGTTGCCGTCTGTGGCGCCGTCGGTCGTGATCGTGAAGCGCGTCGCGTCCAGTTCCGCGCCGTAGTCGAAGCCGCCGACGTTGTACTTGCTGTACTGAACGTTCACCTGCGGCTCGCGCGCGTAGGGCGGAACCGACGGCTGCAGCGTCTGCCAGCGCTGTTCGCGCGCGATTACCGACCACGGGCCGTTGTTGTACGTGAGCCCTGCTTCCTGCTGATACAGCAACTGCGTGCCGTTCAGGAACTGATTCGACGCGTTGCCCAGGTCTTCCGGATATTGATCGTCCGAAACCTTGTTGTAATTGACATAGCCGCCGAAGCCATTGCCGAAGTTCTGCCGATGCTGCCAGAAGATCGCATAGCGATTCGTGTGCGTCTGGCGGTCGTCCGGCAGATAGTCGCCGGTGAACGACCCGGAATACGTCGGCGACAGATACCGGTACGTCGCCTCTCCGAGTACGCCGCGCCGCGTCATGATGCGCGGCGTGACGGTCAGATCGCGATTCGGCGCGATATTGAAATAGTACGGGATCGTCGCTTCGAAGCCGGTCGTCGAGCTGAGCGAGAAGGTCGGCGGCAACAGGCCGCTGCGACGATCGCTCGTAAGCGGAAACGACAGCCACGGGCTGCCGAAAACCGGCACGCCCTGGAAGAACAGCACGCCGTTATGCGCGACGCCCTCTTCGGCGCCGGTGTCGAAATCGAACGACGTGCCCTTGATGTACCACGCCGGATCGGATTCGCACTGACAGGCGGTGTAGGTGCCGTGATCGATGCGCGCGCGCTCGTCGTCGATCATGTCGGCGCGCTCGGCGCTGCCCGAGCCGCCCGTCACGTTGAAATGGTACTTCGGGTTCGTCATGAACCCTTCGTTGGCCTCGACCTTCAGATGCGCTTCCGGACCGATGAACGACACGCCGTTGTCGATCAGCCTGACATTGCCGAAAGCATCGGCCATGTCCGTATCCTGGTCGTAATGCAGCGCGTCGCCCTTGATGACCGTCACCGTGCGCCGGATCTCCGCCGATCCCTTCGCCGCCATGTCTTCGTCGGTGGTGCCCGTCGCCTTGTCGCTCAGGAAGAAGGTCGAAGGCTGCTGGCCGTTTTGCAGCGGACGCTCTTCGAGTTGCGGCGCGAGGCGCAGACTGCCGGGGCCGTCGAGCGGCTGAGGATACGCGGCGTCGCCCGAGAGCTGGGCGTGCGCGAGAGCCGGCATCAGGCCCGGAACGGATAGAAGCGCGACGACGAGCCGCCGCCTGCGTGGCTGAGCGTCGCCTTGGGTTTTCGATACGGGAAACTGTCGTGGCGGCATGTATGGGTGGCGGTTCGATCCCGTTCGCGTCCCACGCGCCGATGCCGCCGGGCAGGCGGCCGCGCCCTTTCCGCAGTCACGAGCTTGACGGTCCGTTGTTAAGCAGGGACGACACTCGATCGAACGGTGACGCTCACGGTCGTCGGGGGCCTGGCGCCAGGCGTGAAACGGATCGCTTAAAAAAGTCGTGGGGTATTATATGGCAAGATGTTTGGCCCCTCGAATTTATGACGCATATTCCTTCCGACGCCCGCCTGAATCAGCTCCGCTCATGGCTTGAAAATTTCGCCGGACGCTACCGGCTGAATGTCGCCAGTCTCGCCCCCGCTTCCGCCGATGCAAGCTTCCGTCGCTATTTCCGGCTGCAGAGCGATTCGGAGCATGGCAAGACGCTCATCGCCGTCGATGCGCCGCCGCCCGAGAAATGCCGCGAGTTCGTGCAGGTCGCCGGGCTGCTCGAAGCGGCGAACGTGCACGTGCCGAAAATCCTCGAAGCCGATTTCGACGCCGGCTTCATGCTCGTGACGGATCTCGGCACCACGACTTACATGTCCGTTCTCGACGAAAAAAACGCGCGCCCGATGATGCGCGCCGCGATCGACGCGCTGAGCCGCTTCCAGCAAACCGCGCGCGAAGGCGTGCTGCCGCCTTTCGACGAGGCGTTCCTGCGGCGCGAGATGGAGTTGATGCCCGAGTGGTTCATCGGCCGCCATCTGGGCCGCGAAGTCACCGCCGACGAACGCAAGACCCTCGACCACACCTTCACGCTGCTCGTCCGGAGCGCGCTCGCTCAGCCGCAGACCTTCATGCTGCGCGATTTCATGCCGCGCAATCTGATGGTGTGCGAGCCGAATCCGGGCGTGCTGGATTTTCAGGACGCGGTGTACGGGCCGATCACCTACGACATGGCGTCGTTGATGCGCGACGCCTTCGTCAGCTGGGAAGAAGCCTTTCAGCTCGATTGCGTCGCCTATTACTGGGAACGCGCGAAGAAGGCCGGACTTCCCGTCGATGCGGATTTCGGCGAGTTCTACCGTCAGCTCGAATGGATGGGCCTGCAGCGGCACATCAAGGTGCTCGGGCTGTTCGCGCGCATCCATTATCGCGACGGCAAGCCGCAATATCTCGCCGATCTGCCGCGCTTCATCGGCTATGCGCGCAAGGTTGCCGAGCGCTACGCGCCGCTGTGGCCGTTCGCGCGTCTGCTCGATTCGCTGGAAGGCCGCGCGATCGAAGTCGGTTACACCTTTTGAGTTCACGATGACGCACGCTTTGAAGACGGCGATGATCTTCGCCGCCGGCCGTGGCGAACGCATGCGCCCGCTCACCGATACGTGTCCGAAACCGTTGCTCGAAGTTGCCGGCAAACCGCTTATCGTGTGGCAGATCGAGCGCCTTGCGGCGGCGGGCGTCGGGACGATCGTCATCAATCATGCATGGCTCGGCGAGCAGATCGAGGCCTCGCTTGGGAACGGTTCGCGCTGGGGCGTCGAGCTACGGTATTCGCCGGAAACCGAGGCGCTGGAGACGGCGGGCGGCATCGCGCAGGCGCGGCATCTGATCGGGGACGGCGTGTTCATCGCGGTCAGCGGCGACGTATTCTGCGATTTCAATTATTCGACCTTGCGCGACCACGCCGAAGCACTGAAGGCGCGTGCAGAACCCGGCATGCATCTCGTGATGGTGCCGAATCCGCCGTTTCACCCGAAAGGCGATTTCGCCTTGTGCGACGGCGTGCTCGCACTCGAAGGCGAGCCCCGTTACACGTTCGGCAACATCGGCCTGTATGACACGCGCATGTTCCGCGATCTCGCGCCCGGAACGCGCCGCGCGCTGACGCCGTACTACCGCGAAACGATCGCGGGCGGGCGCGCGAGCGGCGAACGCTACGAAGGCCGCTGGGAAAACGTCGGCACACCCGCGCAACTTCGCGCACTCGACGACGAACTGCGGACCCTCTGAACGGCGGCGCGCGTCGGGGATTGGGACGCATCCGATGGTAAAATGCGCGGTTCTCCCGTCTTTGCCTTCCGGCCGCGCCCGCAATCATGTCCGATACCCGTCCCGATACCCTCTTCGCGCTCACCGCGCTCTCGCCGCTCGACGGCCGCTATGCCGCCAAGACAGAAGCCCTGCGCGAATGGCTCTCCGAAGCCGCGTTCATGCGGCATCGCGTGACGGTCGAGATTCACTGGCTGATCGCGCTGTCGCGCGCCGGTTTCGCCGAAGTGCCGCGCTTTTCCGAAGCGTCCGAGCAATTCCTGCTGAGCCTCGCCGAGCGCTTCACCGCGCACGACGCCGCGCGTATCAAGGACATCGAGCGCGTCACGAATCATGATGTGAAGGCCGTCGAATACTGGCTCAAGGAGTCGGTCAAGGGCCAGCCGGAACTGGAGCGTGCGAGCGAGTTCATCCACTTCGCGTGCACGTCTGAAGATATCAACAACACGTCGCACGGCCTGATGCTCGCCGGCGCGCGCGAACACGTGATCCTGCCGGCGCTGCGCTCGGTGTACGAGCGCCTCGTGAAGCTGGCGCACGCGCAAGCCGAACAGCCGATGCTCTCCCGCACGCACGGCCAGCCCGCGAGCCCGACGACGCTCGGCAAGGAAATCGCCAACGTTGCAGCGCGTCTTGCGCGCGCGATCCAGCGCATCGAGAAGGTCGAACTGCTCGGCAAGATGAACGGCGCGGTCGGCAACTTCAACGCGCATTTGTCGGCGTATCCGGAATTCGACTGGGAAGCGTTCTCGAAGGATGTAGTCGAGAATCGGCTGAAGCTCACGTTCAATCCGTACACGATCCAGATCGAGCCGCACGACTACATGGCCGAACTGTTCGACGCGGTGGCCCGCGCGAATACGATCCTGCTCGACCTCGATCGCGACGTGTGGGGCTATATTTCGCTCGGCTATTTCAAGCAGAAGCTGAAGGCCGGCGAAATCGGCTCGTCGACGATGCCGCACAAGGTCAATCCGATCGACTTCGAGAATTCGGAGGGCAATCTCGGCCTCGCAAACGCGACGCTGCGCCATCTCTCCGAGAAGCTGCCGGTCTCGCGCTGGCAGCGCGATCTGACGGATTCGACCGTGCTGCGCAATATCGGCGTCGCGTTCGGCTATTCGCTGCTTGCATACGACGCGCTGATCCGCGGTCTCGACAAGCTCGAAGTGAATGCCGCGCGCCTGAACGAAGATCTCGACAACACGTGGGAAGTGCTCGCCGAGCCGGTGCAGACGGTGATGCGCCGTTTCGGCATCGAGAATCCGTACGAGCAGCTGAAGGAGCTGACGCGCGGCAAGGGCATCACGCGCGAGGCGCTGCAGACGTTCATCGCGGGTCTCGCGATTCCCGCCGACGCGAAGAAGCTGCTGCTGGAAATGACGCCGGGTTCGTACATCGGCAAGGCGGTCGAGTTGGCGAAGCGGATCGCCTGACGCCGGCCACGTCCCGACAATGAGAAAGGCCCCACGTTCTGCGACGTGGGGCCTTTTCTCTTGCTGAAGCGCGCGTTCAGCGCGTCTTCAGTTCCTCAATCACGATATCGACGATTTCCTCGGGCGTGTGCTCGATGCTCACGATGATCGCCTCGTCCTCGCCCGGCGGTTCGAGCGTTTCGAGCTGGCTTTTAAGCAGCGACGGATCGAAGAAATGGCCAGTGCGCGACCCGAGCCGATGATGCAGGACCTCGAATGTGCCTTCCAGATAGACGAAGCACACGTCCTTGTCGTTCTCACGCAGGACGTCGCGATACGAGCGTTTCAACGACGAGCACGTAAACACCGCCGTTTCGCCCGCGCCCTGCTTCTCCTCGATCGCGGCGCGAATCGTCTTCAACCACGGCCAGCGGTCTTCGTCGGTCAAGGGTATGCCCTTGTGCATCTTCTCCTTGTTGGCGGCGCTGTGAAACGCGTCGCCGTCGGTGAACGAGCAGTGCAAGCGCTCCGCCAGCAATTCGCCGATGAGAGACTTGCCGGCCCCCGACACGCCCATTGCGATCAGAATCATCGAACTCTCCTTACACGAACGCCGCAAGCACGAAGGTCAAACCGAGTCCCATCAATGAAATGATGGTTTCGAGCAGCGACCAGGTCTTGAACGTCTGTCCGACCGTCATCCCGAAATACTCTTTGATCAGCCAGAAGCCACCATCGTTCACATGCGAGAAGATCAGCGAGCCGGAGCCGGTGGCGAGCACCAGCAGTTCCGGGCTCGTATGGCCGCCCGCCGCGGCGGCGATCGGCGCGACGATGCCGCATGCGGTCGTCATCGCGACCGTCGCCGAGCCCGTCGCGAGACGGATCAGCGCGGCGACGAACCAGCCGAGCAAGAGCGGCGACAGGCTTGCCGACGACGCCGTCGCGACGATCTGCTGCGAGATGCCGCTATCGCGCAGAACTTGGCCGAAACCGCCGCCCGCACCGACGATCAGCGTGATGCCCGCGATCGGCGCCAGACACTCGCCGCAGAACTTCTGAATCTGCTCGCGGTTGAAGCCCTGCTTCGCGCCGAAGGTCCAGAAGCTGACCAGCACGGCGATCAGAAGCGCCATATCCGACTGGCCGATAAAGCGCAGCAAATCGTTCGGCAATGTTTTCGGCGTGAAGACCAGATCCGCCCAGCTTCCGATCAGCATCAGAATCACCGGCAGCAGAATCGTGAACAGCGTGATGCCGAAGCTCGGCAGATCGTGCTTTTTCTCGGTGTCACCGTGTTTTTGGGTGAACTGGTCGGCGAGCGCGTTGGCATCCGACAGTTTGATGTACTTGTGGATCATCAGCGCGAACAGCGGGCCCGCGACGATTGCTGTCGGCACACCGACGATCAGACCGTACGCAATCGTCTTGCCGATATCCGCGTGATACGCCTGCACCGCGAGCAATGCGGCCGGGTGCGGGGGAATCAGACCGTGCACGACCGAAAGGCCCGCGACCATCGGTAAGCCGATCAGCAGCAGCGACTTGCCGGTGCGTCGCGCGACGTTGAACGCGATAGGAATCAGCAGCACGAAGCCCACTTCGAAGAACACCGGCAAGCCGACGATGATCGCGACGACCATCATCGCCCAGTGGATGTTCTTTTCGCCGAATAGATTGATCAGCGTATTGGCGATGCGCTCGGCGCCGCCCGATTCGGCCATCATCTTGCCGAGCATCGTGCCAAGACCCACGACGACGGCAATATGGCCGAGCGTATTGCCGTTGCCGGTTTCGAACGACTTGACGATTTTGTCCATCGGCATGCCGACCGCGAGGGCCAGCAACACGGACACGATCATGAGGACGAGGAACGGGTAAACCTTATAGCGTGCGATCATCAGGATCAGAACCGCGATCGCGATCACCGCGTAGAGCAGCAGCATGCTCCCGTGGACGGCTGGCATAACGCCTCCTTGATTTGTTGAGGTTTTTTGCGCTATGTATGCGTTTGCCGTCGCTGCACTGCACACATGAGCAATGTCCGGCAAGCGCGAACACGGCGCTGGGCAACGGAATTCTACTTGTAAGCGAGGCAATTGGCCGGGGAAATGGCCTTCGCAAAATTATGAGCGACTCGCACGGCTATTCGCTCGAAGTCCGGACACGCGAAGATCAGCATAGGGGACGGCCACAAGGCCGTACCCCTGCCACACCACCCGGCATGCGGGTCCGCACCGGGCGGTTCGGGAAGTTGAGGTCAGCAGAGCCGGGGGACGCCAAGCCGGTCGAAGTAAGCGATGGTCATCACGCGCTTGAGCAGCCGGTCGCTGTTGCGCCACCAGCGACGACTGTTAGCCGCCACCTGTCGCGCCACATCGGCCGGTGCAGCCAGCGCGCGCAGTTCCCGGTAGATGGTTGAGCCACGGCGCCAGTGCTTGAGCTGGATGGCGCGCAACCGATGGAGCAGCCACTCGTCCAATAAACGCCAGACCTTCGGTGTCTGCGCCAACCGGAAGTAAGCCTTCCACCCCAGCACATAAACCCGCAGCCTTTCCAGCACGTCCTTCATGCTGCGCCCGCCATTACGACGGGTCAGTTCACGAATGCGGTGCCTGAACGTCAGCAGCGCTTTGAGCGCCACCTTGCGTTTCACGACCCCGCCGGGCGCTACCCACAGGCTGTAGCCCAGAAACTTGCGACCAAATACACTCGCCACCGCGCTTTTGGGCTCGTTGACCTTCAGGCGCAGTCGACCATACAGGCGTCGCAACAGCGTCATCACCCGCTCGCCTGCGCGACGACTACGAACATAGACGTTCGCATCGTCGGCGTAACGTGCAAAGCAATGACCCCGCCGCTCCAGTTCCTTATCCACCTCGTCAAGCAGCACGTTGGCCAGCAACGGCGATAGCGGCCCGCCCTGCGGCGTGCCCTGATCCCGCTGCTGGAACATCCCGTCATCCATGATGCCGCTGTTCAGATACGCACGGATCAGCCGGATCACGCCCGCATCATCGATTCGTTTCTGTAGACGGTCGATCAGAATGTCGTGGTTGACCCGGTCGAAGAACTTCTCCAGGTCAACATCCATCACGACTCGCCGACCCGACTGCACGTACGATTGCGCGGCTAACACCGCGTCGTGCGCACGCCGTCCAGGACGAAAGCCGTAGCTGTGCTCGCTGAAGGTGGGATCCAGAATCGGTTGCAGCACTTGCAGCAGCGCCTGCTGGATCAGCCGGTCCGTCACCGTCGGGATGCCGAGCTCGCGCTCGCCTCCGTCCGGTTTCGGTATCGTCACCCGTCGCACCGGACTGGGCCGGTACTTCCCCTTGAGCAACTGTTCGCGGATCGCAGGCCACGCGCTCACCAGATGACGCGACGTCTGATCAATGTCCAGACCATCCACGCCAGCGGCGCCCTTGTTGGCCCGCACCCGTTTGAACGCCTGCTTCAGGTTCTCTCTCGTCAGCGCCGCTTCCAGCAGCGCTGAGCCTATGTCCCCGGATTCATGTCGCGGGCCGCAGGCTTCGTCGCTCACCGGCATAGGCGCAGCTTCACCGCGCGTGGCTCCCGTTCGCCCCGCTTGCGCGGGCATCTGACGCAATACCTGTCGCATCGACATGACGCTGGACACTCCCTCCCGTTTGGCCCTTCGTCACTAGCTTCGGCCTCATCGACCTGTCCTGTGACTACTATGGCCGCTGCTGACTTCTCGCTCCGGCTCGACACCGTCGCCCTTTCAGGCATGAGGCGAGATCTCCCCATACATGGACGCCCCCGGCTTGCCAAGCTCCCAGTCTGTGACGACGCGAGGTAAAGATTGCACCCGTACATTCGGACTCTTACTGTGGCCTACTGCCACGGTCCCTGATGGGATGTGCTGGTTGGTGCCGCAATCGGGTAATCGCACTCGAGGTGCCTGGGGAGACGCGGGCTTAACCAACCACGGTCTAACCTGTTTGCCATCGCTGCCTGATCGCTCGTGCAATCGGTGGAGTTCTGCTTGCTGCTCTGCCTTCACTTGCCGCTGCTCGTCCTGCAAGCCTTCTACTTAAGCTTTACCGTGATCGGTACGGAATTCACTGTCGCGGGCCAATAGAGCCCATACGATGCGTGCATTTTTGTTGGCTAACGCGACGATTGCCACATTCTTGTTGCGCCGAGCGATAAGCTTGTTCAGCCACTCGTGCTCGTTCAGCCTGCGCTCGGCGTATCGGATTATCGCGCGCGCTCCGTGTATGAGAAGTGTGCGTAAATAGGTGTCGCCTCGCTTGCTGATGCCTTGCAGGTTCTTCTTTCCGCCAGTCGAATGCTGTTTGGGTCCCAGCCCCAGCCATGCCGCTAACTGCCTACCGCTGGAGAAATTCTTTGCATCACCGACTGAGGCCACTAGCGCACTTGCCGTAATTGGCCCGATGCCGGGAATCTTCTCCAGCTTTCGCGAGAGTGCGTTGGCGCGATGCCACGCCTGAATCTGCGCTTCGAGCTCACCCACCTGTCGGTCCAGCTCCTTCAGATGATCGAGCAAGCGACGAATTAATTCGTGAAACGCGGCTGGCAACTGCTCCTTCTCCTGATCTAGCAACGCCGGCACGAGTTGGTATAAGCGGGCGGTACCTTGCGGCACAATCAAGCCGAACTCACCCAACAAACCGCGAATCTGATTGGCTTGCGCGGTTCTTGCCTTGACGAACCCCTGCCGAACCCGATGCTGGGCTAGTACAGCTTGCTGATCAACGTGTTTGAGAGGGACAAATCGCATGCTCGGCCGTGTGACCGCTTCACAGATGGCTTCAGCATCGGCCGCGTCATGTTTGTTTGTCTTCACGTAGGGCTTCACGAATTGTGGCGCCATCAGCTTGACGGTGTGCCCGAGCGCCTGGAGCTTACGTGCCCAATAGTGGGCGCTGGCGCAGGCCTCCATGCCGATTAGGCACGCGGGCAGATTCGCGAAGAATTCCAGCATTTGACTGCGCTTTAATTGCTTCTTGAGAGCGACCTTTCCGTGTACGTCCACACCGTGAACTTGGAATACGTTCTTCGCCAGATCAATGCCAATCGTCGTAATCTGCATGATGACGCTCCCCTCGGTTCAAGTGGTTGCTCGACACTTCCACTTTGGCACATCGATGCCGTGACGAGTGGGGGCGTCCATCCCATTGGGTAAGAACGCACTCCTTCATCGCACAACCGCCGCATCTACGCCACTTCGCCTTGGTCACGAGAGCTTTGCGGTTCTTGGCCCGCTCGCCCTGCTCGGCAGCGCCTTCTATGCGGTTCTTGTTCATCGGCTCGCGATTTATGCTCCACGCTTCCTCCCCACACTCGGTCGCCCTCATGCAGTTGCGCTTCGCTTCGTTCGCTGTGACCAGCTTACGGCGGGACTTACACCCACAGGAGTGCGCCCATGCTGGGCGCACCAAAAAAAACCGACGTTCAACGAACGTCGGTTTTCGGAAGGACGATGCAAGCCGCAGCGACTCGATCATTCGATACGCATCGAGCCGCCGGCTTCGATGGCGATCCGCCAGCGCATATGAAGTTAAGCTCGCACGCGCTGCTGCCACCCCGCCTAAGTTTCGGATTGTCGAACGCCTCAACGACTCTGACTTGTTTTACCGGCCAATGCGTCCAACTGGGCCTTGTTGATCAGGTCCGTCGGCGCAAGACCAGATGAACCGCCGGGGATGACCGTGCCGTCCTTGCCGGCCAGCATGATGTTGCTGTAGTCAGTGCTTCCGTCCTTTCTTGCCTCGGGCCCGCATCAGATCGAGCCATTGCGTGTCGAGCGCGCGGCCCATTTCGAAGATGACGTCGACGGCATCGGTCGCATCCGGAGTGCGCATGATGCGCAGGCCTTTCGACGCGGCGTCGACTTGCGGCGGCAATGCGTTCTGGTCGCCCACGGAAGCTTCTGAAGTGCTTTCGACAAAAAAATCACATTCTGGCCCAGGCCGTTCTGCCAGATGTTTTGGCCTTGATGCGTGACGACTGAAATTCCGACTCGAATGGTCATCGGATTGGCATCCTGAAAGACGACACTACACTTTTGGAAAAAGAGGTTCCGCTGTAACTTGATCGCGGCGACCCGCAAGGAGTAAGGCAGCGGGCGGCGTGGCGTTGCTGGACATATGCAGCATCGGCGGAGTAAGGAGGTTGCACGCAAAGTGCGCTGAAATTCCTGATTGAAACGCTTCCGCGTCTTGATATAACGGGGAACTTTCGAAACCTAAATATATAGAAGAAGCGTTGAAATTCCCAGCACATCCAAGACAATTGAGAACCTTTTATCCCAGTCTTAAAGAAATTCAAACCGTCTTAATCGCCGTGATTTTTGCAGTTCAAATTAATCCGATTCGCAAAAAGAAAAAATGGTGAGCGAACTCCGAAGCTTGAGGCAGAGCGAGTGAGGGAAAAGAGTCGAACAGGAAATCAGACCGGAAAAAGAGCGCGCCGGACCGCTCACACGGTCACGACGCGCCTTCTGATGTAAGGACGGAAAAGCTTACTGGTGCGGCGCCAACTCGCTGGCTGCGCGTGCAAGACGCGTGACTTCCTCCCAGTTCCGCGCGGCGAGTGCGGCCTTCGGCGTCAGCCAGGAACCGCCGACACACACCACATTGGGTTGCGCGAGAAAGTTGGACGCGCTTTCAGCCGTGATGCCGCCTGTCGGACAGAATTTCAAATTCGGGAATGGTCCGTAGAAAGCCTGCAGCATCGGAATGCCGCCCGCCTGTTGTGCCGGGAAGAACTTGACAATCTCGTAGCCCAGCTCCATCGCGGCTATGATATCGCTCGGCGTCATCACGCCCGGCAGCAGTGGCAACCCTGCGTCTTGCGCGGCCTGGTGCATGTCCTTCGTGAGACCGGGCGACACCCCGAACTGCGCGCCCGCCTTCTTCGCCTGCGCGCAATGCTCGGGCTTCGTGATGGTGCCCACGCCGACGACGATATCGTCCGCCAACTGGCTCGCGCGCTCGATCGCGCCGATGCCTGCTGGCGTGCGCAGCGTGATTTCCAGCACTTTCACGCCGCCCGCATGCAGCGCGCGCGACACATGTTCACCTTGCTCGACCGTTTCGAATGCCAGCACCGGAATCACCGGGCCCAGACGCACGATTTCGCTTACCGATTTCATTTGATGCGACTCCTGTTTTTTGGTGCGGTGCCTTGCGGTCTATCCGCGAGTTCTCGACGTTGCGATGCTCAATGATGCGTGGCGTGCGCCTTGTTCAGCGCCGATGCCGCGGCGCGCGCGTTATCGCGAAGCGGATTCCTCTCCTGCGGGGCCGCCGCGCCGTTCGCCCCGTCGTGCGCGGACGTTGCGCCGATCAGCGCGCCGAACACCGACGCGCCCTCTTCCGCCGGCAGCGCCGCGCTCCGGAACACACCGAACAGCTCGCGTCCGAATCCTGCTTCGTTGTCCGCCTGATGAAGCGGCGCCTGCACTTCGCGCGATGCCCACTCGTTCGCATCGATCTCGATGTCGAGCACGCCGGCGGGCGCGTCGATCACGAGCATGTCGCCGGTGCGGACCTTCCCGAGCGGGCCTTGCAGAAGCGCCTCGGGCGACACGTGAATGACGGCCGGCACCTTACCCGACGCGCCCGACATGCGCCCGTCCGTGACCAGCGCGACATGGAAGCCCTGATCCTGCAGCACGCCGAGCAGCGGCGTCAAACGATGCAACTCGGGCATGCCGTTCGCCCGCGCGCCCTGGAAGCGCACCACGGCGACGAAATCTCGCTTCAGCTCGCCCTTGTCGAACGCTTCCTGCACTTCCTCTTGCGAATTGAACACGATGGCCGGCGCCTTCACCACGCGATGCTCTGGCGCGACCGCCGAAATCTTGATGACGCCGCGCCCGAGCTTGCCCTGCATCAGACGCAGCCCGCCGTCCGGCTGGAACGGCTCGCCGATGCCGCGCAGCACCTTGGTGTCGTGGCTTTCGGGTGCGCCGTCGACCCATTGCAGTTTGCCGTCGATGAGCTTCGGCTCCTTCGTATAGTGCGAAAGCCCCTTGCCCGCGACCGTCTGCACGTCTTCGTGCAACAAGCCGCCTTCGAGCAGATTGCGCACGAGGAACGCGACGCCGCCCGCCGCGTGGAAATGGTTCACGTCGGCCTTGCCGTTCGGGTAGATCTTCGCGAGCAGCGGCACCACTTGCGAAAGCTCGTCGAAATCGTTCCAGTCGATCATGATGCCTGCCGCCCGCGCAATCGCCACGAGATGCAGCGTGTGATTGGTCGAGCCGCCTGTCGCCAGCAGCGCGACGATGCCGTTCACGATCGCCTTTTCATCGACGACATGGCCGATAGGCGTGTAGTTGCCGCGTTCCAGCGTGATATCGAGCACGCGACGCGCGGCCTCGGCCGTGAGTGCGTCGCGCAGAGGCGTGTGCGGGTGCACGAACGCCGCGCTCGGCAGATGCAGCCCCATCACTTCCATGAGCATCTGATTGCTGTTGGCCGTGCCGTAAAAAGTGCAGGTGCCGTGGCCGTGATACGCCGCCGATTCCGCTTCGAGCAGCGCAGCGCGATCGCATTTGCCGGTCGCGAATTCCTGACGCACCTTGGCTTTGTCGTCGTTGGTGAGGCCGCTCGTCATCGGGCCGGCGGGCACGAAAATGGTCGGCAGATGACCGAACTGCAGCGCGCCGATGGCAAGCCCCGGCACGATCTTGTCGCAGATGCCGAGGCACAGCGCCGCGTCGAACATGTTGTGCGTGAGCGCGACCGCCGTGCTCATCGCGATGACTTCACGCGAAAAGAGCGACAGTTCCATGCCGGCGTTGCCCTGCGTGATGCCGTCGCACATGGCGGGCACGCCGCCCGCGAATTGCGCGACGCCGCCGTGCTCGCGCGCCGCCTGCTTGATGATGTCGGGGAAGCTCTTGTACGGCGCATGCGCGGACAGCATTTCGTTATAGGACGACACGATGCCGATGTTCGGCTCGCGAATCGTCTTGATCGCTATCTTTTCCTCGCCTTCGAGCCCGGCGAAACCATGCGCCAGATTCGCGCACGAAAGCGCGCCGCGCGCCGGAAACTTGCCGTGCGCGGCATCGATGCGCGCCAGATATGCGGAACGCGTCGGCTTGCTGCGCTCGATGATGCGATCGGTGACTTTTTTGAGTTGCGAATGCGGGGAAACCATCGAAGCTCCTTCGTCTAACGCCCGGCGCGCCGCCGTCGAGGTTGGGTGGAATGTTGCAGGGAACGGCGTTCGAATCGTCGTCGTGCGAAATTGCCGTGTTTCGCGATATTAGTAGAAAAACTACACGCTGACAACGGGGATTCGCGCCTCTTTATTAAGCGACCGCATGGATCAAATCACTTACGGGAGAATGTTCTACGGGAATTCCCTTAGATTGCCTCGGTCAATTCTGTAGTATTTGTACATCATGGAGATTCAGCTATAGTCCCAAGCAATTTTCAGCATAGGCGAGATTTCCGATGTTGCTGTCTCAAGTCGAAGCAAAGCGCGAGCAAATGCGGCCGTCGGAGCGCAAGCTGGCCAACTACGTGCTCGAAGCACCGCGCGAGGTACTCGACCTGTCGATGACCGACTTCGCCGCGCGTGCCGGCGTCAGTCAGCCGACCATCGCGCGGTTCTGCCAGGCGCTCGGCTTTTCGGGCTTCCGCGAATTCAAGATTCGCCTCGCTCAAAACATAGCAGCGGACGTTCCCACCGTTTATCGCGATGTGCGCACGGACGAGCCGCCCGCGGGCGTCGCCGCCAAAGTGCTCGACCGGACCATCGGCGCGTTGATTGCCGTGCGCAATTCACTGTCGTCGGACAGCGTCGCGGCGGCCATTGCGATCCTCGCCGAAGCGCGCCGCATCGAGTTCTACGGCGCGGGCGGATCGGGCATCGCCGCGCTCGATATGCAGCACAAATTTTTTCGGTTGGGCGTACCGTCTGTCGCATACTCCGATCCGCATACGTACACCACTTCCGCCGCACTGCTCGGCGCGGGCGATGTCGTCGTCGCGATTTCCAATACCGGGCGCACGAGAGACATTCTCGACGCGTGCAGATCGGCGTTGAACGGCGGCGCAAGGGTCATCGCGATCACGCACGGCCACTCGCCGCTCGCGCGCATGGCCACGGTCGGATTGTTCGCGAATGTCGATGAAGATACCGACATTTTTTCGCCGATGACATCGCGCGTATCGCATCTCGCGATCGGCGACATTCTGGCGGTCGGGCTGGCGCTGGCCCGCGGCCCCGCGTTAGCGGACAAGCTTGCCGAAGCGAAGGACGTGCTCGAAGGACGGCGGGTGGGAGCGTAGGCAGCGAAGGCTGTGTGCCCTTCAAATGAGGGGCGAATGATGGCCTATGCTGTCCATAACCTCGATCGTTTATCTGGATCCGCATGAACAGTTCGTTCTCCGTCGGGGAAGCTATCACGCCCCGGAACAAGAAGGCGGCAGGACGCGTCGATATCGGCATCGCCGCGAGCCTGACGAAACTCTCACCGAGCTTTATGGAGGCGTGCCGGCAGATTGCCGCACGCAGCAGCGTGCCGCTTCACTTCCATTTCTGACGAGCGGCGGCGACGCCGTCACGATGCTGCATCTGGCGAAAGTGGCCAGACAGGCGATCGTCACGACAAACGGAACTGTCGTGCCTCATCAGGACTACATGGGTTACGTGAATTATCTCAAGAACCTGGACGTGTTCCTGAGTCCGTTCCCTTTCGGCAACACGAACGGCATCGTGGACGCGTTCTCAGTGGGACTGCCGGGCATCTGCAAGACGGGCCGTGAAGTCTTCGAGCGGATCGACGGCGCGATGTTCATTCGCGCCTATATGCCCGGCTGGATGGTCGCGGAAACTGTCGAGGAATACGTCGAAGCCGCGCTGCGACTCGCGAACAATCACGAAGAGCGCGAATCGCTGCGCCGTTACATGCTCGAAAAGAACGTGGTGCAGCGATTCTTCGAAGGGCGTCCGGAAGTCTTCGGTGAAATGGTGCTCGATCTCGTCGAACAGCAGCGCCTCAAAACGGCTTGATCACCACGAGCAAGGTCGCGCCCAGCAGTCCGAGCACCGGCAATTCATTGAACATTCGATACCACTTGTCCGAGCGCTTGTTTTCGCCACGTTGAAACGTGTGCAGCAAGCGCCCGCAATACCCGTGATAGGCGATCAGCAGAACGACGATGGTCAGCTTCGCGTGCAGCCAGCCCTGTCCCGCGCCGATTCCGACGACGAGCCACAGCCACAGACCGCACGCGAGCGCAGGCACCGCGATGAACGTCATGAACCGAAACAGCTTGCGCGCCATCAGCAGCAGACGCGCGGTGGCGGCGGAATCGGTTTCCATCGCGAGGTTCACGAAGATGCGCGGCAGATAGAAAAGCCCCGCGAACCACGAAGCGACCAGCACTATATGCAGCGATTTGATCCAGAGCATCGTTCTTCTTGTCGACTCGCACTTATTGACGGACTTCGCCACGCCCCAGCACCACGTACTTGAGCGATGTCAGCCCTTCGAGACCGACCGGGCCGCGCGCGTGCAGTTTGTCGTTCGAAATGCCGATCTCCGCGCCGAGGCCGAATTCGAAGCCATCGGCGAAGCGCGTCGATGCGTTCACCATCACGCTCGCCGAATCCACTTCGCGGAGGAAGCGCATGGCGCGGTCGTGATCTTCGGTGACGATCGCGTCGGTGTGATGCGAGCCGTAGGCGTTGATATGGTCGATCGCTTCATCGAGGCCGCCGACGATCTTGATCGACAGCACCGGCGCGAGATATTCCGTGCTCCAGTCGTCTTCGGTCGCATCGACGAGCCCGCCGATTTTCGCCGCTTCGAGCACGGCGCGCGCTTGCCCGTCCACGCGCAGCTCGACTTCCTTTGCCTGATAAGCGCGGGCGAGTTGCGGCAAGGCTTGTTGCGCGATGCCGCGCGCGACGAGCAGCGTTTCCATCGTGTTGCAGGTGCCGTAACGATGCGTCTTCGCGTTGTCGCAGATGACCGCTGCCTTGTCGAGATCCGCGCGATCGTCCACGTACACGTGACAGATGCCATCAAGGTGCTTGATCATCGGCACGCGCGATTCTTCCATCAGTCGCGCGATCAGTCTCTTGCCGCCGCGCGGCACGATCACGTCGACGAATTCGGTCATCGTGATGAGCTTGCCGACCGCCGCGCGATCCGCTGTCCCGACGACCTGCACCGCGTCCTGCGGCAAGCCCGCCCCTTCCAGCCCGACGCCGATCAGCTTCGCGAGCGCCGTGTTGCATTCGAGCGCCTCGGAGCCGCCGCGCAGAATGGTCGCGTTGCCGGATTTGAGGCACAGCGCGGCCGCGTCGATGGTCACGTTCGGCCGCGATTCATAGATGATGCCGATCACACCGAGCGGCACGCGCATCTGACCGACCTGAATGCCGCTCGGACGGAATTTGAGCCCGCTGATTTCGCCGATCGGATCAGCCAGTGCAGCAACTTGCCGCAAGCCTTCGACCATCGTATCGATCGCTTTATCCGAGAGCGTCAGGCGGTCGATGAACGCCGCATCGTGGCCTTTCTCGCGCGCGCGCGCGAGGTCGCGGCCGTTCGCTTCCTTGAGCGCTTCACGCTCGCGTTCGATGGCGTCCGCCACCGCGTTGAGCGCCGCATTTTTCGCCGCCGTCGACGCCCGCGCCATCGGGCGCGACGCGGTGCGCGCGCGTCGGCCGAGGTCGGTCATATATTGATCGATGTTCATCGTGAGTCTCTTCCGTGATCCGCTTTCTTGAGCCGCTTTCAGGGCCGAAGCGTCAGTGCATTCATTCTAAGCTGTTGCGCGGATTGCAACAGCGTATGACAGAAGCGTTCTAGCGACGCGGTCGTGGCGCTGGCGCGGCCTGCCCCGGCTTGCCGCCGTGGGCGACCGCCATCGCGAGTTCGAACATGCCGGCCCACGGGTCCGGCGGCGGCTCACTGCCGCGCTTTCCGGTGCTTCCGGAAAGCCCTTTCACCTGACGGTCCAGCCGCGCCGCGAGCGACAGCGCCTTTTCCAGCGCTTCGTCCGTCACGCGCGAGAGCGCCGGGCCGATCAGCCGTTCGCGCGGCCCCCACACGCGGTTCTCGCGCATGAGCGTGGCGAGCGGCTTGCCCGCCGCGACGCCGCGCTTGATGCGCAACAGCGTGCGCACTTCCTCGACGAGCGCCCACAGCACGAGCACGGCAGCTTCGCCTTCGCCCTTCAGACCGTCGAGCATGCGCGCGAGGCGGCCGACATCGCCCGTCAGCATCGCTTCGTTGAGCTTGAACACGTCATAGCGCGCGACGTTCAGCACGGCGTCGTGGATCTGCTCGAACGTGAGCACGCCTTCGGGATACAGCAGACTGAGCTTCTGGATTTCCTGATGTGCGGCGAGCAGATTGCCTTCCACCCGTTCCGCGATGAACGACAGCGCGCGCCGCCCTTCCTCGCCGGGCGCGACGCGCTGCCCTTGCTGCGCGAGCCGCTGGCCGACCCACATCGGCAATTGCGCGCGTTCGACCGGATCGATCTTCAGCGCGACGCCCGCGCCGAGCAGCGCGGTGAACCACGCTGACTTCTGCGTCGCGCCGTCGACACGCGGGAGTGTGACGAGCGTCACGGCGTCCGGATTATCGGCGCCGGCGAGCGTCTTCAGCGCTTCCGCGCCTTCCTTGCCGGGCTTGCCGGTCGGAATTCGCAGTTCGATCAGCTGACGGTCGCCGAAGAGCGACATCGACTGCGTGGCGCCGATGAGCGCGCTCCAGTCGAAACCGCGCTCGACAGTGAACACCGTGCGATCCGTGAAGCCGCCCGCGCGCGCGGTGGCCCGAATGCGGTCGCACGCTTCCTGCGCGAGCAGATGCTCGTCGCCGTAGACGACGTACAGCCCCTTCAGACCTTTCGCGAGGTGCGCTTCGAGCGCGTCGAGCTTCAGTTGCATGATGCTGACGAGCGCGCGATCAGAGCGGCGGCACCGGCAGCGGCGCGCGCGGCGCGACGCCCGGCGTCTGCTCGCCCGGCGCCGGATGCAGCGAGCGCACCGTCGCGAGACGGCGGGTCAACTGGTCGACGGCGTCGTTGCGCATGTCGTTGTAAAGCAGCACGGTTTCCTGGCTTTTTCCAAGCGTGTATTGATCGCTGTAGGTCATCGAACGATTCAATACGATGGAGCTCGGCGGAATCAGCAGCGTGCCGTCCGCGCCCATCAGCGAGTAATTCACGCTGTACACGAGCTCGTATTCCTGCACGACGCCCTGCGCGTTCAGGCTCAGCGTGCGCAGGCCCGTCCCTTCGGACAAATTGAGCGTCGCGTCCGGCTTCTCGAAAGGCTTGACGATCACCGTGTCGCTGCCGCCCTGAACCATGCGCTCGAGGCGCGCGACCATCTGCGGCGCGCCGCCTGTGATCGCGAGCCGCTTGAACGCATAGTCCTGCTGCCCGCGCAGTTGGAAGCCGCATGCGGACAGCGCGGCCGCGCCGCCCACGAGCGCAAGGAACGAGCGCCTGCTTACGCCTTTCTCGACGGCTTTCCCGGTCACATCGACTCCCCTAGTTTTGCGCATCAGACGACCACGTTGACGAGACGCCCCGGCACCACGATCACCTTCTTCGGCGCGCGGCCTTCGGAAAACTTCGCGAACATTTCGTGCGCGATCGCGGCCTTCTCGATGGTTTCACGCGATGCGTCCTTCGCGACCGTCAGCGCGCCGCGCACCTTGCCGTTGACCTGCAGCACGAGCTCGATCTCCGATTGCTCGAGCGCGGCCTCGTCGACCTTCGGCCAGGGCGCGTCGAGGAGCGGGCCGAATTCCTTCTTGTAGCCGAGTTCCGACCACAACTGGAACGTCACGTGCGGTACGACCGGATACAGCACGCGCAGGAGCACACCGAAGGTTTCATTCAGCACGCCGACGCCCGCGTTCTTCGCGCCATCGACCGCGTTGAGCATCTTCATCGCCGCGGACACCACCGTGTTGTACTGCAGGCGGCCGTAGTCGAAATCGGCCTGCTTGAGCACGGTGTAGATTTCGCGGCGCAGCGTTTTGTCCGCATCGTTGAGCGCCGATGCATCGAGCTTCGCGTGCTGGCGCAGCGCATCGGCGTTGTCGTGCGCGAAATGCCACACGCGGCGCAGGAAGCGGCTCGCGCCTTCCACGCCCGCGCCCGACCATTCGAGCGACTGCTCCGGCGGCGCTGCGAACATCACGAAGAGGCGCGCGGTATCCGCGCCGTACTGATCGATCAGCGTTTGCGGATCGACGCCATTGTTCTTCGACTTCGACATCTTCTCGACGCCGCCGAGCACGACCGGCTGACCGTCGGCGTTGAGCGTCGCCCCGGTCGGACGGCCCTTGTCATCGTGCGCGACGGTGACTTCGAGCGGGTTGTACCAGGTCTTCTTGCCGGCCGCGTCTTCGCGATAGAACGTTTCGTTCAGCACCATGCCCTGCGTGAGCAGATTCTTTGCGGGCTCGCCGAACTTGATGAGGCCCATGTCGCGCATGACCTTCGTCCAGAAACGCGAATACAACAGGTGAAGAATCGCGTGCTCGATGCCGCCGATGTACTGATCCATCGGCATCCAGTAATCGGTGCGCTCGTCGACCATGGTCTGCGCGTCCGGCGCGCTGTAGCGCGAGAAGTACCAGGACGAATCGACGAAGGTGTCCATCGTGTCGGTTTCGCGCTTCGCCGCCGCGCCGCATTTCGGGCACGCGCAATTCAGGAACGCTTCGGACTTCGCGAGCGGATTGCCCGAGCCGTCCGGCACGAGGTCTTCCGGCAGCACGACAGGCAGATCCTTTTCTGGCACCGGCACGTCGCCGCAGCTCGGGCAGTGGATGATCGGAATCGGCGTGCCCCAGTAACGCTGGCGCGAGATGCCCCAGTCGCGCAGGCGCCAGGTGATCTGCTTGTCGCCGAAGTCCTTCGCCTTGAGATCGGCGGCGATCGCGTCGATCGCTTCCTCGGTGGTCATGCCGTCGTACTTGCCGCTGTTGATGAGACGGCCCGCGGTCTTGTCGCCGTACCACTCTTCCCAGGCATCGGTCGAATAGGTCTTGCCTTCGATGTCGATCACCTGATCGATGGCCAGGCCGTACTTCTTCGCGAAGGCGAAATCGCGCTCGTCGTGCGACGGCACGCCCATCACCGCGCCTTCGCCGTAGGACATCAGCACGTAGTTGCCGATCCACACTTCGACCTGCGCGCCCGTCAACGGATGCGTGACGTAAAAGCCGGTGGGCACACCCTTCTTTTCCATCGTGGCGACATCGGCTTCCGCCACGCCGCCGCGCTTGCATTCGTCGATGAATGCCTGCAGATCCGCGTTGTCGCGCGCGAGGCGCGTGGCGAGCGGATGTTCCGCCGCGACTGCCGCGAACGTGACGCCCATGATGGTGTCGGCGCGCGTGGTAAAGACGCGCAGCAGCTTCGCTTCGCCGTCGATTTCATACGGAAAGCCGAAGTTCACGCCGAAGCTCTTGCCGATCCAGTTCTGCTGCATGATCTTGACGCGCTCGGGCCAGCCGAGGCCTTCGAGATCGTCGAGCAACTGGTCCGCGTAATCGGTGATGCGCAGGTAGTACATCGGGATTTCGCGCTTTTCGACGAGCGCGCCCGAGCGCCAGCCGCGCCCGTCGATGACCTGCTCGTTCGCGAGCACGGTCTGATCGACCGGATCCCAGTTCACCGTGCCGGTCTTCTTGTACGCGATGCCCTTTTCCAGCATCTTCAGGAACAGCCACTGGTTCCATTTGTAGTAGTCCGGCGAGCACGTGGCGACTTCGCGTGACCAGTCGATGGCGAGGCCCATCGACTGCATCTGCTTCTTCATGTACGCAATGTTCTCGTACGTCCACTTCGCCGGCGGCACGTTGTTCGCCATCGCCGCGTTCTCGGCGGGCATGCCGAACGCGTCCCAGCCCATCGGCATCAGCGTGTTGTGACCGTTCATGCGCAGATAACGGTACATCACGTCGTTGATGGTGTAGTTGCGCACGTGACCCATGTGCAGCTTGCCCGACGGATACGGCAGCATCGAGACGCAATAGAACTTGGGCTTGGCCGACGTCTCGGTCGTCCGGTAGACGTCGTTCGCACGCCAGTTGCTCTGCGCGGCGGATTCGACGTCGGCGGGTACGTATTTATCGTGCATGGTGTGGTTTGGCTTTCGGCAAATGCTGGGAACGGACATTGGAACCAGCCGCATCGATATGAGCGGCGAGTCCAGGCGCTGCGGCATTGCTGACACGGCGCGGCGTCGGAATTCGGGTCTGCCGGCTTCTGCAAGGCCCGCCGAACGGGGAAAAACGCGATTATACCGTTCGATGCGCGGCAACTCGCGCGCTTATCGCGCGGGCGCCTGTGCCTGCGACCGCGCGGGCTGCGTGACGAAGCCAATGCGTTCCAGCCCCGCCTGCTGCGCCGCGCCCATCACCTGCGCGATGATTTCGTAGCGCGTCGCGCTCGACGCCCGCAAATGCAGCTCGGGCTTTTGCGCCGTCTTGCCCACATCGGCGAAACGCGCGCGCATCTGATCGAAGCTGACGGGCGTGTCGTTCCAGAAGAGGCTGCCGGCGTCGTCGATGGAAAGCGTGATGGTTTGCGGCGTCTCGCGCGCGGGCTGCGACGCGACTTTCGGCAGATCCAGCCGGATCGCGTGCGTGAAAAGCGGCGCCGTGATGATGAAGATGACGAGCAGAACGAGCATGACGTCGATGAGCGGCGTCATGTTGATGTCGGCCATCGGCTGGCCGTTGGATTTCTTGTCGAGTCCGCCGAAGGCCATCGCCGCGCGCTCCTAGTCGGCCGGACCGCAGACGAACGCGTGCAGATCGTGCGCGAAGCCGTCGAGCTCCTCGGAAATCTGCCGCACGTAGCGGCCGAGCACGTTGTACGCGAGCACGGCGGGAATCGCGACGACCAGCCCGAACGCCGTCATGATGAGCGCCTCGCCGACCGGTCCGGCGACGTTTTCGATCATCGCCTGCCCGCTCGACGCGATGCTGACCAGCGCGTGATAAATGCCCCACACGGTGCCGAGCAGGCCGACGAACGGGGCCGTGCTGCCCACCGATGCGAGCAGAACTTGGCCGAATTCGAGTCTGCGTTGCGATCGGAGCAACGCATGACGCAGCGCGCGCAGGACGCGTTCGCTGCGCTCCACGCGAGCGAGCAGCGCGCCGGGCATTTCAGCTTCCGACGCGCGCCAGGCGGCTTCGGCGAGCGGCAGAAACACGCGCTCGCGATCGGCGCGCTGCAATGCGCCGATCCCGTCTTTCAGACTGGACGCCTGCCAGAAACGCTGTAGTGCACGCGGGCCTTGCCATTTCGCACGCGCGAGAATCCACGCCTTCACGAGCAGGAAGCACCAGCTCGCGAGCGACATCGCGAGCAGCAAGCCCGCGACCGCGTGCGTCACGGCATCGCCGGATTGCAGATAGTGGATTACGCCCGTTGCGGCCATCGTCGCGAAGATGAATCAGCGCAGGCCGAGGACGTCCTGCATGTCGAAGAAGCCCTTGTCGTGCCCTTGCAGGAAGCGCGCGGCGCGCAGCGCGCCTTGCGCATAGGACAGACGGCTCGCCGACTTGTGCGTGATCTCGATCCGCTCGCCGATGCCCGCGAAGAGCACCGTGTGATCGCCGACGATATCGCCGCCGCGAATCGCCGAGAAGCCGATGGTCGACGGATCGCGCTCGCCCGTCACGCCTTCGCGCGCGTACACGGCGCAGTCCTTCAGATCGCGGCCGAGCGCGTGGGCGATCACCTCGCCCATCGCGAGCGCGGTGCCCGACGGCGCGTCGACCTTGTGCCGGTGATGCGCCTCGATGACTTCGATGTCGTAGCCCTGCGCGAAATGCTTCGCGGCGAATTCGAGCAGCTTCAGCGTGACGTTCACGCCGACGCTCATGTTCGGTGCGAACACGACGCCGATCTTCTCGCCCGCCTGCTTCAACTGCGCCTTCTGCTCGTCCGAGAAACCCGTCGTGCCGATGATCATCTTCACGTTGTGGCGCAGCGCGGCTTCGAGATGCGCCATCGTGCCTTCGGGGCGCGTGAAGTCGATCAGATAATCGGCGTCGGCGAACACGCGCTCGATGTCGTCGGTCAGCAGAACGCCCGTGGTTTTGCCGAGGAAAGCGCCCGCGTCCTGCCCGAGTTGCGGCACCCCGGGCCGGTCGAGCGCGCCGGCGAGCTGCGCTTCGGAATCGTTGAGAACGGTTTCGATCAGCATCCGGCCCATGCGGCCCGACGCCCCGGCGATGGCGATCTTCATGGCAGTCTCGTGTTGAACCGCGCGCAACACGCGCGATGGATGATGCGGATTGACGATGCGGCTGAAGCGGCGCGGCGTGAAAACGCGTAGCGCGGCTTCAGCTTCAAACGGCTGAACTGCTTACTGGCTTTGCTGCGGCAGATAGAACTGCGCCTGGCCGCCCGCGTTGGCCGGCGCCGGCGATGTACCCGCCGGACCAACCGCGCTGCTGTCCGGAATGTTGATCGTCTGCGGGCGGCGCTGCAATTGAATCTGCGAGTTGCTGCCGCTCTGGCCGCTCGATCCGGGCGCGCCACCCGCCGTCTGCGGCACGTTCACGCGCACCGACGACTGCGTGCGGCCCGTCGGCGTGTCGATCTGCGCCGTTGCGCGATTGGCTGCCTGCGCGGCTTGCTGATTTGCGTCGCCCGCAAACGCGGCCGCGGTATTCGGCTGCGTGGACGGCTCGCCGGAAGGCGCGGTCACCGCCGCCGTCGACGCCACCGCCGCCGATGCCGCCGCGGGCGCGGCCGCCTTCGCGACCTTGACGCCCTTGTCGCCGTCGATTTCCGCGAGCAGTTCGAGGTTGGACGGCAGATTTTCGCCGCCCGACCAGCTCACGACGCGATCGCTCGCGAAGTTCACGACGAAGTCACGCTGCTGGACGATGGACGTCGATCCGCGTTTGAAATAGAACACATAGTCCCAACGATCGGCGTGGAACATGTCGGTCAGAAGCGGCGTGCCCAGAAGCTGCTTCACCTGATCCCGCGACATGCCGACCTGCATCTGGCTCGCCGCTTCCTGCGAAACGAAATTGCCTTGCACGACCGTGATCCGATACGGTGTGATGCTTTGCGCGATCTTCTGCGTGACGCTGTCGTACGCCGAGCAGCCGGCGAGCAATGCGGCCAAGGTTGCTGCGATCACGGTTCCCCGCATGCGACGGCTCTCCCTGCAATTCGATAAAGATTTGGAAAACATTTCACCTTTCACGCGAGGCGCTCCGAGGTCGCGCTCTTTTCATCCAATTCGCCTTGTGTCCGCACGGGATGTCGGGAATTGGAAAAACGCATTACTATGAGAACCTTGAATTGTACTCTAGGGATGCCTAGCCATGACCAATCCCGCCGATCTCAAAAATATCGGGCTCAAGGCGACCCTGCCGCGCCTCAAGATTCTCGAAATTTTTCAGCATAGCCCGGTGCGCCATCTGACCGCCGAAGACGTGTATCGAAGCCTGCTCAACGAAGAGCTCGATATCGGTCTCGCGACGGTTTATCGCGTGCTCACGCAGTTCGAGCAAGCCGGCCTGCTGTCGCGAAGCAATTTCGAATCGGGCAAGGCCGTGTTCGAGCTCAACGAGGGATCGCATCACGATCACCTCGTGTGCATCGATTGCGGCCGCGTGGAAGAGTTCTTCGATGCCGAGATCGAACGCCGTCAGCAATCGATCGCGAAGGATCGCGGATTCAAGCTCCACGAGCATGCGCTCGCGCTGTACGGCGCATGCACGAAGGAAAACTGCCCGCACCGCAAGCATTGAGGTTCGCGCGCCGCTCGTTGGCGCGTGGATGTGAAAACCGCCGTCCATCTGCTCGATGGACGGCGGTTTCGTTTCGTCTATACGTTTCGTGTCCTGCGTCTGCGATCGATTCGCAGTTGCATTACGATTCGCGCGACGTGCCTCAAGCAACGTGCACTTCGTGTTCGATCAGCGTGTATCGCTCCGGCAGATCGATCTCGTCGCAATTCGGAAGATCGCCACCGCGATCCACGACGATGAAATCCGCCGCCTTGTCGAGCACGATCAGCGGGTGATGCCAGACGCCGCGCGCATAGTTCACGCCCTGCCAGCCGCGTGCGTAAAACGCGCGCATCGCGGCGGGATCGAACTCGCCCGCGGGCGCGACGACCACGAGATAGCGCACGTCCGCGAGCGGCACGAACGCCTGGCTGCCGAGCGGATGCCGCTCCATCATCGAGATCACGACCGGCTGCGGGCGCGGTTGCCCGCGAAACACGTTGATGAGCGGCCGCCCTCCGCTCTCGAACCCGACCTCCACGTTGGCGAGATCGTGAAAGCGCTCGGTCGTGCCCGCGTTGATCGGAAAATGGCGCGCGCCTTCGAGTTCGATGACATCGCCGAACGGGGCGAAGGCTTCGCGCGTCAGCGGTTCCAGCGTCAGCGTTCTCATTCGATCTCTCCGAAGATGCGCAGCCGCGACACCCCGCCATCCGGATAGATATTGAAGCGCACGTGTGTCACCGGTCCGAGCGCGGCGATCTCGTTCTCGAAGCGATGCACGTTGTCCATCGAAAGTTTCTGCTCGCCGAGCAGCACGGGCCAGAACATCGCCTGCGTGACGAGCGACTCATCCGTGCCGCCTTCCACGCGTGCCGCCTGCAGCGAGCAGCGATCCGGATAGTTGCCCTTGAAGTGCGCCGTATCGACCTCGATCGCGCGGATCACGCCGGGATTCGCCAACGCGACGATCGCCCAGTCATTGCCCGGCTCGCGACGCCGACGCGTTTCCCAGCCATCGCCCATGTTCACGCCGCGCCCTGGCATCAGCATCTGCGACGCGGGACCGAAGTGCTGATTGTTCGCCGCGACGAGATACGCGCCGTTTTCGATCGCCGCGAGATCGAGCAGCGTGCCGCGTTCGACGCGCGAGAAATCCGTCTTCGGCTGTCCGTAGACGCGCAGCCGCGCGATGCCGCCATCGGGATAGATGTTCACGCGCAGATGCGTGTATGCGCGCGTATCGCCGATCTCGACATAGTGATGATGATTACCCTGCAGCGTCGTCGCCGGCACGATCTCGCGCCAGTCGCCGTCTTCCTGCGGATTGCCGCGTTCGCTGTAGCACGCTTCGATCGACGCAGCCGGCGGGAAATTGCCGGTGAAGTGGCTCGTATCGATATCGATGCCGTGGATCACGCCCGCGCGCGCGAGCTTGACGATGCAGTAGTCGTAGCCCGTCGTGCGCTTGCGGCGCGTCTCCCAGCCGTCCATCCACTTGCCGTGCTCGTCGTACTTGCCGGGAATGAACACCGCGGGCTGCGGCTCCAGCATGCGCTCCTTCGGCGCGAAGAATTCGTCGGTGGCGAAGAGCGCCTGCGCGCCGAGCCGCGGGTCTGCGAGGTTCATGTAGCGGCGGGCGAAAGCGGGAGCGTCTGCGTCGAGAATCGGGTTGGCCATTTCAGTTTCCTTCGGTTGCGGTGAATCAAACTGCGTGTGCGTTTTCATGACCGTGACCGTGCGCGGGTTCCGGCGCGGCGGGCACGAAGCGGTATTCGGCGTCCTGGTCGAGCACGCGCTTGGCGCGCGCCCGGTCGATGTCTTTCTCCCACACCGCGACGACCACCGTCGCCACGCAGTTGCCGATCAGATTGGTCACGGCCCGTGCGATGCCGACGAACCAGTCGACCGGCAGAATCAGCACGAGGCCGAGCACGGGAATCGCGGGAATCGCGGAGAGCGTCGCGGCCAGGATCACGATGGCCGAGCCGGGAATGCCGTGCGCGCCTTTCGAGGTCACCAGCGACACGAGCACGACGACGATCAGGTCATGCAGCGACAGCGGCGTGTTGGTTGCCTGCGCGATGAAGATCACCGCGAGCGTGAGATAGATCGAGAAGCCGTCGAGGTTGAACGAGTAGCCTGTCGGGATCACGAGACCGACGGTCGAATCCTTCACGCCCATCCATTCGAGCTTGCGCATAATCTGCGGCAGCACGGCGTCCGATGAAGCCGTGCCGAGCACGATCGAGAGTTCTTCACGCAGATAGCGAATGAGCTTGAAGATCGAGAAGCCCGCGAGGCGCATCACCACACCGAGCACGACGAACACGAACAGGAAGCAGCTCGCGTAGAACACGATCACGAGCAGGCCCAGTTGCTTGAGCGACGCGACGCCGTACTGGCCGGTCGTGAACGCGATCGCGCCGAGCACGCCGAGCGGCGCCAGCTTGATGATGAACGCCATGATGCGGAAGAACACGTTCGACAGTTCGTCGATGAAAACCGTCACGCGTTGCGCCTTGTCGCCGAGCATCGAGAGCGCCGCGCCGAACAGGATGGCGAACACGAGCACTTGCAGGATGTCGCCCTTGGCGAAGGCATCGATCGCGGTGTCGGGGATGATCTTCAGCAGGAAACCCGCGGTGTCCTTGAGGCTCTTCGCGTGCTCCGTGTACGTGGCCAGCGACGCCGCGTTGAGCGTATGCAGATCGATATTCATGCCGACGCCCGGACGCGTCACCCACGCGAGAATCGCACCGATCACGAGCGCGATGGTCGTCATGATCTCGAAGTAGATGACCGCCTTCAGTCCGACGCGCCCGACCTTCTTCAGATCGCCCGCGCTCGCCATGCCGCTCACGACGACGCAGAACACGATCGGCCCGATCACCATCTTGATGAGCTTCAGAAAGCCGTCGCCCAAGGGCCGCAACGATTGGCCGAACTGCGGAAACAGCGCACCCACCACGATGCCGATAACCAGCGCAATCATTACCCTGCCGAACAGCGAATTTAGAAATCTCGACACGACCGTCTCCTCGTGTAATGTCTCAGGACCTGAGCAACTGTTCCGACTGGTCGGACCAGTGCTGTGATGTGGAATATTAGAAAGCCGATATATCCCCGTCAAGGAAGCATTCGTAGCGGTATACCCTGTTCGATCCGGGCACGAAAACGGCCGCGAAACGGTCGTTCACACGCGCGCGCGGCACGCGCATACAATGGCGGTCAGACCGGCCAATACTGTTTTCCTCTTATGAAAAACGTCCCGCATACCGTGACCGACGCCGCGATCGCGACCATTCGCGCGCGCATCGAATCGAGCGTGTACCCGGTCGGGAGCTTGCTGCCGGCGCAACGGCAACTATCCGAGGAACTGTCGATCAGCAGGGCGTCGTTGCGCGAAGCGCTCTCGACGCTAGAAGCGCTCGGCATGCTGCACATACGGCCGGGCAAGGGCGTGTATGTCAACAACGCGCAGGCGAGCACCGCGCATCCGTGGCGCTTTGCGGATCAGGCATCGCTGCCCGACACGTATCAGATGCGCTTCGCGCTGGAAGGATTCGTCGCGCGGCTCGCGGCGCATTCGATCGGCGATTCGGACATCGACTGGCTCGACGACAATCTCGATTCGCTGCACGCGGCGCTAACGGAATCGGCGCTCGAGGAAGCCGCGCAACTGGACTTCGCGTTCCACATGCGCATCGTGAGCCTCGCGGGGAACGCGGCGATCGAATCGATCCTGCGCGGCAGCGCCGACATCATGAAGGAGAGCCAGCGCCTGCCGTTTTATCGGCGCGAACTGGTGCTGTCGACGTATCACGAGCACGCGATCATCATCGAAGCGTTGAAGGCGCGCGACGGAGAGAAGGCCGGCCGCGCAATCGAAGGGCACATCGTCAATGCGGCGCAGCGCGCGGGCGTGCATTTTCCGGTGCCGAACAGATAAAGCACGGCACTTCCCGATGGGTTCGCGGTCTCAGCAAGGGCCGTGCGTGATGGAGGTTTCTATCCGCTTGCGCTGCCCTGCAATTGGCGAACATCAAGAGGAGCAGCGTCGATGGACATGCAACAACTCGTTTCAGAATTTCTATCGTCGGAGCACGGCGCGCAGGCCACACAAGCGCTGACCGATCAGGGCTTCAGTCCAGAAGATAGCCAGCAAATGCTCGGCACCGCAGCGGAAACCGCGCATGCGCATGCCGAAGAGCAGAATCAGGGCTTGCTCGGCGATCATCCGGGCAAAAGCTTTTTCGCCGCGTTCGCCGCAGGGCTCGTGCGGGGCGACGGCTTTCTGAAATCGATGGAAGAAGGTGGCGAGGGCGTGCTCACGGGTCGCATCGCCGAATCGATCGCGGCGCGCATGGGAATCGATCCCGGCACGGCATCGACGGTTGCGGCAGCGGCGACGCCGTATGTCGTGTCGTTCCTTCGGGAAAAACTGGCGTAACGCAAACTGACGCAGCAAAAAACAAAGCCGCTCCGAGAGCGGCTTTGTCGTTTCAGCGGGCTGAAACCTGCGTCGCCTTACTTGGCGTTGGCGAGCGCGACAGCCGTATCCAGCATGCGGTTCGAGAAGCCCCACTCGTTGTCGTACCAGCTCGACACCTTCACGAGACGGCCCGAGACCTTCGTGAGCGTGGAGTCGAACGTCGACGAAGCCGGGTTGTGGTTGTAGTCGATCGACACGAGCGGCGCATCGTTGTAGCCGAGCACGCCCTTCAGCGCGCCTTCCGACGCTTCCTTCATGATCTTGTTGACTTCCTCGACCGTCGTGTCGCGCGCGGCGATGAACGACAGATCGACCACCGACACGTTGATCGTCGGAACGCGGATCGCGTAGCCATCCAGCTTGCCGTTCAATTCCGGCAGCACGAGGCCGACCGCGGAAGCCGCGCCCGTCTTCGTCGGAATCTGGCTATGCGTGGCCGAGCGCGCGCGGCGCAGGTCTTCGTGATACACGTCCGTCAGAACCTGATCGTTCGTGTAGGCGTGGATCGTGGTCATCAGGCCATTCACCAGACCGATCTTGTCGTTCAGCGGCTTGACCAAGGGAGCCAAGCAGTTCGTCGTGCACGATGCGTTCGAGATGACCGTATCGGAAGCCTTCAGCACGTTGTGGTTCACGCCGTACACGATGGTCGCGTCCACATCCTTGCCGCCCGGCGCCGAGATGATGACCTTCTTCGCGCCGCCCTTGATGTGCGCGCTCGCCTTCTCCTTCGTCGTGAAGAAGCCCGTGCACTCCATCACCACGTCGACCTTCAGCTCGCCCCACGGCAGTTCCGCCGGGTTGCGGTTCGCCAGCACGCGGATCTTGTCGCCATTGACGACGAGGTAATCGCCGTCCACCGACACTTCGCCCGGGAACTTGCCGTGCGCCGTGTCGTATTGCGTCAGGTGCGCGTTGGTCTTGGCATCGCCCAAGTCGTTGATGGCGACGATCTCGATGTCATGCTTCTTGCCGTTCTCATAGAGGGCGCGCAGCGTGTTGCGGCCGATACGGCCGTAGCCGTTGATTGCAACGCGAATCGTCATGGTCTATCTCCTTGGCTTAAAAAAACCTTGCTTCGCTGAGATCGATGCTTACGCGGCGAGAACGGCCTTTGCCGTCTTGACCACGTTCTCCACCGTGAAGCCGAAATGTTTGAACAGCGCACCCGCCGGGGCCGACTCGCCGAACGTGTCGATGCCGACCACGCCACCTTCGAGGCCCACGTACTTGCGCCAGAAATCCGTCACGCCCGCCTCGATCGCCACGCGCGCCACGCCCTTCGGCAGCACGCGCTCGCGGTATTCGGCGTCCTGCTTGTCGAACACGTTTGTGCAGGGCATCGATACGATGCGCGCGCCGATGCCTTCCTTCGCCAGCGCCTCGACCGTTTCCATCGCGAGCTGCACTTCCGAGCCGGTCGCGATGAGGATGATCTTGCGCGCGGGGATATCGTCGTTCCAGTCGCGCAGTACGTAGCCGCCCTTCGCGATGTTGGCGATCTGAATGTCGTTGCGCGTCGAGAATTGCAGGTTCTGGCGGCTGAAAATCAGCGTCGACGGACCGTGATGCGCGATTGCATGCGTCCACGCGACGGCCGTTTCGACCGTATCGGCCGGGCGCCACGTCTGCAGATTCGGGATCAGGCGCAGGCTGGACACGTGCTCGATCGACTGATGCGTCGGACCGTCTTCGCCGAGGCCTATGGAATCGTGCGTGTACACGAAGATCGAGCGCGACTTCATCAGCGCGGCGACGCGCAGCGCATTGCGGCTGTAGTCCGAGAACGTCAGGAACGTGCCGCCGAACGGACGATAGCCGCCATGCAGCGCGATGCCGTTGATGGCCGCGCTCATGCCGAACTCGCGCACGCCGTAATTGATGTGATTGCCCCACTGGATGCCCGAAGGATTCGCGTTTTCCGCGTCTCCTGCGGCACGCACCGCTTTGGAAGCCTTCCAGTTGGTGAGGTTCGAGCCGGTCAGGTCGGCCGAGCCGCCGAGCAGTTCCGGCAGCGCTGCCGCGAGACCTTCGATCGTGTTCTGCGACGCCTTGCGAGTCGCGACCGTTTCGCCCTTCTGGTTCGCATCCTCGATGATCTTAGCGGCCGCTTCCGCCCAGTTCGCCGGCAGTTCACCGGTCATGCGGCGCGCGAATTCGGCGCCTTCGCCGGCGTACTTCGCCTTGTATGCGTCGAATGCCTTGTTCCACTCGGCTTCGGCGTGCGTGCCCTGTTCCTTCGCGTCCCACGCCGCATACACTTCCTGCGGAATTTCGAACGGACCATAGTTCCAGCCGATGGCCGCGCGCGTCGCCGCGATTTCCTTGTCGCCGAGCGGCGCGCCGTGCGCGTCGTGGCCGCCCGCCTTCGTCGGCGCGCCCTTGCCGATGACCGTGCGGCAGCAGACCAAAGTGGGCTTGTCCGACTTCTTCGCGCTAGCGATGGCGGCATCGACCGCATCGACGTTGTGACCGTCCACCGCGCGGATCACGTTCCAGCCGTAGGCTTCGAAGCGCTTCGGCGTGTCGTCGTGGAACCAGTGCTCGACGTGACCGTCGATCGAGATGCCGTTGTCGTCGTAAAGCGCGATCAGCTTGTTCAGCTTGAGCGTGCCCGCGAGCGAGCAGGCTTCGTGCGAGATGCCTTCCATCAGGCAGCCGTCGCCGAGGAACACGTATGTGTAATGGTCGACGATCTTCGCGTCAGCCTTGTTGAATTCAGCGGCGAGCAGCGCTTCGGCGAGCGCCATGCCGACCGCATTGCCGACGCCCTGGCCGAGCGGGCCGGTGGTCGTCTCGACGCCGGCCGTCATGCCGTATTCCGGATGGCCCGGCGTCTTCGAATGCAACTGGCGGAAGTTCTTCAGTTCGGCGAGCGGCAGGTCGTAGCCGGTGAGGTGCAGGAGCGAATACAGCAGCATCGAACCGTGACCGTTCGACAGAACGAAACGGTCGCGATCGAACCAGTGCGGGTTCGTCGGGTTGTGCTTCAGATGGCGCGACCACAGCGCGACGCCGATTTCGGCCATGCCCATCGGCATGCCGGGGTGACCGGAATTGGCTTGTTGAACGGCGTCCATGGCGAGCGCACGGATTGCGTTGGCCATGAGGGCGGTCTGGCTGGAGGTCGGGAGCGTCATGTCGAGTCTGGGCAGGTCCTGAAATGATCCGCGGTGCTTCTCTGGCAGTACTTCTCACACGAGCCGGACCCGCAGGACACAACGTTTTCAGGACCGGAACGACGAGAAACGACGAGGATCGGGAGGCCGTCATTCTAACAGACCGGTCCGATTGACACGCGCCTGTAAGGCGCGAGTCCGGTGCGGCCGGACGTCCCGGCGCGCTGGCATGTTCCGTGCAAAACACCGTCGGCGATTTGCGGGGAACCGCTGCGCGTCGCGTGCGTCGCAAGCGAAACCACAGTGTCACGACATCGTGACAACGCGTGACATTACACGGTAACGCGCGCCGCCAACGGACGTTCATCCGGCGAAATCCGTCCAGCGCGCCGACTTTGTGCAAGTTGCCTGCCGCTCCATTGTTCGTACGGCTTCATGGCAAAATGTTTCCCATGTGCAGCAAGGCTTCAAGGAGTGCTTTCGATGACCGACCCTCGCCCCGCCGACGTCCCCTGGCTGACTCCGTATCTCACCGTGCGCGACGCACGCCTGAGCATCGCGTTCTACGAGAAGGCGCTCGGCTTCGCGGTGCGCGACAGCGTGAACGACGACGGCACTGTCATCCATGTCGAGATGACGTATCGCGGGCAGTTGATCGTGATGTTCGCGCCCGAAGGCGCATACGGTTCGCAGGCGCGCACGCCAAAGAGCTCGGGGCAGATGGCGCCGCAGTCGTTCTATCTTTATGTCGATGACGTCGACGCCACTTTTCAGCAGGCGCTCGCCGTCGGCGCGAAGCCGCTCATCGAGCCGCAGGATCAGTTCTGGGGCGACCGTTTCGCCCAGATCGAAGACCCGGACGGCTATCGCTGGGCGATCGCGCGGCATCTGCGCTGAAGCGCCACGTCGCCGGCAGGCGTCACCACTATCCGCGGACAGAACGTTCGCGATCGACCATTCATGCAACGTTTTCATGTCGACGGTCCGCTCTTCGTGGGCCAAATCCTCTCTCTTCCCGATGACGTCGTGCGTCACGTGCAGGTGCTGCGCCTGCAAACCGGCGATCCGGTCACGCTCTTCGACGGCCGCGGCGGTGAATATCGCGGCGAGCTGATCGATATCGCGAAGCGCGCCGCGACCGCGCGCATCGACGAACACAGCGATCGCGAAGCTGAGCCGCCGTATCGCCTGACGCTCGCGCAAGGTATCGCAGGCGGCGACAAGATGGACTGGCTCATCGAGAAGGCGGTGGAACTGGGCGTGGCGGCCATCGCGCCGATCACGGCCGAACGCGGTGTCGTGCGCCTTTCCGGCGAGCGCGCGCTCAAGCGCCAGGCTCACTGGCAGGCGCTTACGCGCGCGGCGTGCGAGCAGTGCGGACGCAACCGCGTGCCCGATGTCGCGCCGCCACGCGATCTCCACGCCTGGCTCGCCGATCTCCCCGCCGCCATCGATGGCGAACTGCGCCTGCTGCTCTCGCCGCGCGCCGACGTGAGCTTCGCCTCGCTGCCGGCCGATGCGCCGCGCGGCCCCGTCACGTTACTGATCGGACCGGAAGCGGGTTTCTCGCCCGGTGAAGAAAGCGCGATCATCGATGCGGGATTTTCCGCGCTCGGACTCGGCCCGCGCGTTCTGCGCACGGAAACGGCGGGCATCGCGGTGCTCGCGGCGCTGGCCGCGCGTTGGGGCGGATGGTGATCCGCCCGGCGCACACAAACGAAAACAGCCCGATGGACGCGCGTCGCCGCGTCCATCGGGCTGTTGCTTGTCTCGACCAGCGCGCTCGCGCCGGCCGCGCTGATCAGACGAACGAGTAGAACACGCGGAAAGCCACTTTCCGTTCGGCCCAGAATTCCGCCGCGTCGCGGAAGACGTCGAGCAGGACTTCGCGGCCTTCCTTATCGAACTTCTGCGCGATAGGCAGTTGTTCGAGCACGATCACGAAACCCGGTTGCGAGCCCGCCTTGTGGACGAGATCGGTGAGGGAATCGTAGAGCGCGTCGTAGTTCTTGCCAAAGTGCTTCGGAAACAGAAACGACGTGGCGATAGTCTCCAGCACTTCCTGCTTGCTCTGAGCCTGCCCGAGATACGCGTAGAGGAAATGCTGGCCGAGGCGGTTCGCCTCGTCCGCGAGATCCTGCACGCGGAACGCGCGAATCGACTGAACGATATTCGGCCTCACCGTGGCGAACATCGTTTCCGGATCCTCGTGCGGATGGCCCTCCTCAGGCCTTGTCTCGTCGTCCGGTCTGTTGTCGTGTTCTGTCATGCGTAGCCGCAGTACTCGCTGAAACAGGTTGCCATCGCCGGTGGCGAAAAGATCACTCGCGACGCTGTGGTCGTGCGCGTAGATGTTGTCGCTCATGCCGTAAATCCTGTAGTTAATCCGCAATCCGTTTGAAAGTGGCGTAGTGGTCGTCTGTGTAGTAGCAGTCATCGACCTGCTTCTTCGGGCCGCCGCACACGATCCGGCGCGCGCCGCGATCCCTCGCGCGAGGCGTGGGAACCGTGTATTCGTGGTAGTAGCCGCGTGGATGCCGCGGAAGCAAACGCTCGCGATTGCCGAACACGACGCCGTCCTTCTCGTAAGGGAATGGGCCACTCGTTTCGATCAGCCGCAAGGTCGCGACCGCCTGCCTCGGCAACTGCGCAATCTGGACGGTGGCCAGTCCGTCACGCTTGCGCTCGCCGGTCGCGTCCGGTTGCCGTACCTGCGCCTCCCGGACCGCCTCTGCCGGCGAAACCGGCGCCGCACTCGTGGACGCAACCGGTTCCTGACCGCCGCTTCGAGGTTCATCCTTGCCGCACGCGCCCAAAAGGACGCTCAGAGCGACGAAAAAGGAGAGTCCTCGCGCGCGTGTCACCAAACGGCTGCCCTCGCGTTGCACCAGAATCCGGCGACCATGAAAGATGTAAGGGTATCGCTAATGACAGGGCGAAGCAACGTTGGGCGGAAAATCGGAATTTTTTTCTCAGTTTGGCGGAAGGCTGCCATTTCCGGTCGACCTGCTATCCGACAATTTAGCCCAAATCTGAGAGATTTTTATCTTAAACAGGATAATAATTTGCTCGTGGGATCTTGAAGCCTCTGGATGAGCCGCCTCACTCATCGCCAGCTTCACGGCATTGCGCTCCGCCGACGATCCTGCGTTTCGCGGGTTAAAGCAGATGCCCCCTTTTGCTTTTTCTCGGGCGTGCCGTGGACACACGGCACGCTTCTTTTTCGCCCAGACAAAAAAAACGCGGCGGGCAAGCCCGCCGCGTTTCATCTCTTACCCAAGCCCCGATCAGCGCGCCGCCGAAGCATCCGCCACCAGCAACGCCGTCATATTGACGATCCGCCGCACGGTCGCCGACGACGTCAGCACGTGAACCGGCTTCGCCGCGCCGAGCAGGATCGGCCCGATCGCGATGCCGCTTCCCGCCGCCGTCTTCAGCAGGTTGTACGAGATGTTCGCCGCGTCGATGTTCGGCAGGATCAGCAGGTTCGCGTCGCCTTCGAGCGTCGATTCGGGCAGCACTTCCTTACGCAGCCGCGCATCGAGCGCGACGTCGCCGTGCATTTCACCATCGACATCCAGATCGGGCGCGCGCTCCTTCAGGATCGCGAGCACGTCGCGCATCTTCTGCGCGGTCGGCGCGTTGCTCGTGCCGAAGTTCGAATGCGACAACAGCGCGATCTTCGGCACGATGCCGAAGCGCTTCACTTCTTCCGCCGCAAGCATCGTGATTTCGGCGAGCTGCTCGGGCGTCGGATCGACGTTCACGTGCGTGTCGACCAGGAAAATCTGGCGGCCCGGCAACACCAGCGCGTTCATCGCCGCGTAGACCTTCGCGCCTTCCTTCTTGCCGATGACCTGATCGATGAAGTGCAGATGGCGATGCGTCGTGCTCACCGTGCCGCAGATCATGCCGTCGGCTTCGCCCTTTTGCACCAGCATCGCGCCGATGAGCGTCGTGCGGCGGCGCATTTCGAGCTTCGCCATCTGCTGGCTGATGCCCTTTCGCGCCATCATCTTCGCGTACGACTGCCAGAAGTCGCGGTAACGCTCGTCGTGATCCGTATCGACGACCGAGAAATCGACGCCCGGCGCAAGACGCAGCCCGAACTTCTGGATGCGCTGCTCGATGACCGCCGGCCGGCCGATGAGTATCGGCTTGGCGATCTTTTCATCGACGGCGATCTGCACCGCGCGCAGCACGCGCTCCTCCTCGCCTTCCGCGAACACGATGCGCTTCTTCTCCGACTCCACGCTGCGCGCGAGCTGGAACACGGGCTTCATCGTCGTGCCGCTGTGATAGACGAACTGCTGCAGATGCTGCTCGTAGGCTTCCATGTCCTCGATGGGACGCGTCGCCACGCCGCAATCCATCGCGGCCTTCGCCACCGCCGGCGCGATCTTCACGATGAGGCGCGGATCGAAAGGCTTCGGAATCAAATATTCCGGACCGAACGACAAATCCTGAATGCCATAAGCGGTCGCGACGATATCGCTCTGCTCCTGACGCGCGAGCTCCGCGATCGCGTTCACCGCCGCGATTTCCATTTCCTTCGTGATCACGGTCGCGCCGACATCGAGCGCGCCGCGGAAGATGAACGGGAAGCACAGCACGTTGTTGACCTGGTTCGGATAATCCGTGCGGCCGGTGGCCAGCACCGCGTCCGGCCGAACTTCGAGCGCAAGCTCCGGCAGGATTTCAGGCGTCGGATTCGCGAGCGCGAGAATCAGCGGCTTCGCGGCCATCTGCTTGACCATGTCCTGCTTGAGCACGCCGCCAGCCGAGAGACCGAGGAACACGTCCGCGCCTTCCATCACTTCGGCGAGCGTGCGCGCGCTGGTTTCGCGGGCGAACAGTTCCTTGTCCGGATCCATGAGTTCGGCACGGCCCTTGTAGACCACGCCGGCGAGATCCGTCACGTAGATGTTCTCGCGCTTCATGCCGAGATCGACGAGCAGATTCAGGCAGGCCAGCGCCGCCGCGCCCGCGCCCGAGGCGACGAGCTTCACTTCGCCGATGTTCTTGCCGACCACCTTCAGACCATTGGTGACCGCCGCTGCGACGACGATCGCGGTGCCGTGCTGGTCGTCGTGGAACACGGGAATCTTCATGCGCTTGCGGCATTCCCGCTCGACGATGAAGCAGTCCGGCGCCTTGATGTCTTCCAGATTGATGCCGCCGAAGGTCGGTTCGAGCGCGGCGATCACATCGACGAGCTTGTGCGGATCGCTTTCGTTCAGCTCGATATCGAACACGTCGATGCCCGCGAACTTCTTGAAGAGCACGGCTTTGCCTTCCATCACCGGCTTCGACGCGAGCGGCCCGATGTTGCCGAGACCCAGCACGGCCGTGCCGTTCGACACGACGCCCACGAGGTTACTGCGCGCGGTGAAACGCGCGGCGTTCAGCGGATCTTCAACGATCGCTTCACACGCGAACGCGACGCCCGGCGAATAGGCCAGCGCGAGGTCGCGCTGGTTGATCATCTGCTTGGTGGGCGCGATCGCGATCTTTCCGGGGACCGGGAATTCGTGATAGTCGAGTGCAGCTTCGCGCAACTTGGTATTGGCGTCAGTCGTCATAAGGCGGGCTAGCAGTGCGGGATTTAGAATGGAAGTTCGAACGCATTGTAGCGCCATTCAGAGACGGTTTCGGACCGCGCTCCATGCATTTCGGCTACAAGTGCCATGACCGGAAAAGGTCTGATCGCCTCGTGGGGCAAGGCTCGCGGCACATCGTTCGATTTTTTCGAGATGCGGGACGGAGGCTTTCGGGCTTTCCTGCACGTCCCGCGCTTTTCTCTTGCAGCGCACAAAAAACCTATCCATCGCCGACGATGCTCTCCGAGTTTTCACTGATCGACCGATTCTTCGCACGCCGCGCGACGGCGCCCTCGCCACGTCATGACGACGAGGCCGCGACGCCGCTCGGCATCGGCGACGACTGCGCGCTCATCGCGCCGCCCGCCGGCCATCAGCTCGCCATTTCGACGGACATGCTGGTCGAAGGCCGCCACTTCTTCGCCGATGTCGATCCATACGCGCTCGGCCACAAGGCGCTCGCGGTGAATCTGTCGGACCTCGCCGCGATGGGCGCGAAGCCGCACGCGTTCACGCTCGCGCTCGCGTTGCCGCGCGCCGATGAAGCATGGCTCGAAGCGTTCAGCAACGGCCTCTTCGCGCTCGCGGAGCGTCACGATTGCGCGCTCATCGGCGGCGATACGACGAGCGGCCCGCTCAACCTCTGCATCACTGTGTTCGGCGACGTGCCACATGGCGCGGCATTGCGCCGCGACGCCGCACGGCCCGGCGACGACATCTGGGTATCGGGCACATTGGGCGATGCGCGCGCGGGACTCGGCGCGATACGCGGCGAATGGCGCGCGCCCGACGACGACGCCGCCGCGAACTGGAAGCGCGCGCTGGAGCGGCCCGAGCCGCGCGTCGCGCTGGGCCTCGCGTTGCGCGGCGTGGCGCACGCGGCGCTCGATATCTCCGATGGCCTCGCCGGCGATCTCATGCACATCCTGAAGCGCTCGGGCGTTCGCGCCGTCGTCGATGCCGATGCCGTGCCGTGCTCGGACGCCGTGCGCGCGCTGCCCGACGCCGCGCGCCGCGCCTGCACGCTCGCGGGCGGCGACGACTACGAGCTCTGCTTCACCGCGCCCGCCGATGCGCGCGACACGCTCGCGAATATCGCGACGAGCGTGAAAGTGCCGCTGACCCGCATCGGTACAATCGAATCATCCGGTGCGCCGGGTATCGCGTCTATCGCCTGGCGCGATGCCTCGGGCGCCCCGCTCTCTCTGACGTTGCAAGGCTTCGATCATTTTCATGCAGACTGACCCGACACTCGCGGGCGAATCGAACGATTCGCGCAACCCGCCGCGCGCCGCGCCGCGCAAGGCGAGCGCGCGCTTCATGCTCACCCATCCGCTTCATATTCTTTCGCTCGGCTTCGGCAGCGGCCTGTCTCCCATCGCGCCCGGCACGGTCGGCACGCTGTTCGCGTGGGTGTCGTTCGTCGTGTTCAATCCGCATCTGACGGTCGCCGAGTGGGGCGCGCTGATCGTCGCCGGTTTCATTGCCGGATGCTGGTTCACCGGCTTCACCGCGAAGAAGATGGGGATCGCGGACCCGTCGCCGGTGGTGTGGGATGAGATTGTCGCGTTCTGGCTCGTGCTGCTGCTCGTCACGCCCGCGACCTTCACCGGTCAGTTGTGGGCGTTCATCGTGTTCCGTTTCTTCGACATGGTGAAGCCGCCGCCCATCCGCTATTTCGATCGCCATTTGAAAGGCGGTTTCGGCATCATGTTCGATGACCTCGTCGCGGCGTTCTTCACGCTGCTCGTGATCGCGCTCTGGCGCATGACCGCCTGATATTTCAATTTTTCGAGAAGACGCCATGCCAACCGACACCGTCGTTCACCAACTTGCGATTCGCGTCGGCAACAAGCTGCGCGACGAACGGCTGATGCTCGCCACCGCCGAGTCGTGCACGGGCGGCATGGTCGCGACCGCCATCACCGATATTTCCGGCAGCAGCGCGTGGTTCGAGCGCGGCTTCGTCACCTATTCGAATCTCGCGAAGGTCGAGATGATCGGCGTGCCGGCCGCGTTGATCGAGCAGCACGGCGCGGTGAGCGAGCCCGTCGCGAAAGCGATGGCCGAAGGCGCGCTGCGCAACAGCCGCGCGCAGGTGTCGGTCGCGATCACCGGCGTCGCGGGTCCGGCGGGAGGAAGCGAAGCGAAGCCGGTGGGCACGGTGTCGTTCGCGTGGAGCAACCGGCTGGACACCGGCGTCGAAACGCAACTGTTCAAGGGCGATCGCGAACAGGTGCGCGCGCAGGCGGCGGCGCATGCGCTGCGCAAGCTGCTGGAGTTTCTGGATCGGAACGAACGGTGAAACGCAGCGACATCGCATGACAGAATCAAACAGCGAGATGGCCGATCCGGCCACATACACCAGAGATCAGGTGGCCCGCTGGATGGGCCCGAAGACCATCGGCAAGGCGCTCGGCTATGTCCGCGATGTCGGCGATATCGTCTTGATGGGGAACGTCCTGCAAGCGGAAGTACAGGGGACGCAACCGGAGCCGTACCAGGTAGAGATCGAATTGAGGAAGAGCCGGCCGTACGGCTACTGCTCCTGCCCGGTCGGATACGAGTGCAAGCATATCGCGGCGACGTTGCTCGCCTGGCTGGAGCGAAAGGAAGCCGCTGAGCGAAGCGGCTTGAGTCCGGGCGTCGAGCGGTGGCTGTCGGGCGTTCGCGCCAAGGTCGAGGCGACGCGGCTGGCGCAGGCGAAAGCGGCGCGGCCCGCAACCGGCGCGGTGTATCAGATTGTCTACGCGCTCGTGCCGTCCCTGCGCGGTAGCTTCGGTTTCGAACTGGTGACGCTCAAGGCGCGGCTCAACGTCAATGGTGAGATTCGCGCGACAGAAAACTGGTACCCGAACTACGCCGCCTGGAAAAGCCCGCCGAAATTCGTGAACGCGGAAGACGAAGCGATCATTCGCGCGCTCAGAACCGAGCGCGGCTTTTCGAGCAACTGCTACGAACTACTCGGGAAGCGCGGCGCGGTGGTCTGGCAGATGATGCTCGCGACGGGCCGTCTCTACTTCGAGCCGAACGCGAATGCCCTGCAGTTGAAACAGCCCTTGCGCGAAGGCGCGCGCCGCCGCGGGACCGTCGAATGGATTCCGCGCCACGACGACATGATTTTCGCGGCGCTCGAAACCGAGCCGGAAGGCGGCATCGTGCTGCCGACCGAACCGCCGTGGTATTTCGACGGCATCGCGAAGGAAAGCGGAATCGTCGAAACGCAGATTCCCGATGAACTGCTCGCCGACTATATGGCGATGCCGATGCTGACGCTCGAGGAAGCGAACATCGTGCGCGCGACCCTCGCCGAATTCGCACCTGAGCTGCCCGCGCCGCCCGGCGACGGCGACACGGGAACCCGCATGATCGACGTCGCGCCGGTGCCCGTGCTCACGCTCGACACGCTTCTGCTCGACGCGCCTCGCAAGCTGAACGCGCCGCCGGCGGAACTCGACATCGCCCGACTGGATTTCGACTACGACGGCATCACGATTTCGGCGGACAGTTCCGAGACGATCCTGAGGCTGCCGGACGGCCAGCGCGTTCACGTCGCGCGCCGGGACGATTTCGAGAACGCGTGCTGGAATCGTCTGGCCAAGGCCGGGCTGAAGTCCATTGGTGGCGTGCAAGACCTTCACGACGATTCGCCCGACGCTGGCGGCTTCATCATGCCCGCGCGCGACGCATGGACCGCGTTTGTCGCTGAACAGTTGCCTGCGATGCGCAAGGCGGGCTGGCGCGTCGTCATCGTGCCGAATTCGCGTTTCGATGTCGTCGAGATCGACGAGATCGAGGCGGCCGCGCGCGCCGCCGAGAACGGCTGGTTCGATCTCGAACTGGGCATCATGGTCGAGGCGGAACGCGTTCGGCTCGAACCGCTTCTCGCGGAACTCTTCGCCCGCGACCGCCGCTGGCTCGGCGGCGCGATCGACAAGATCGACGATGCGCATGCCGTCGAATTCCGCACGCACGCGGGCAGGCGCTTCAGCGTGCGCGCCGCGCGGATCAAGCCGCTCGTGCGCGCGCTGATCGATCTGTTCGACCGCGCCGACTTCAACGCGGATACGCCGTTGCGTATCTCGGCGCTCGAAGCCGGCCGTCTCACCGACGCCGATGAAAAAGTGCGCTGGCAATTCGACGGCGACGCATCGATGGTCGGACTCGTGCAACGGCTGCGCAAAGCCGCTGGCCCGCGCCGGATCGACGTGCCGCGCGGCCTGCAAGCGACGCTGCGCGATTATCAGCGCGAGGGCGTCGACTGGATGCAGTTCCTGCGCGAGCACGAACTCGCCGGCGTGCTCGCCGACGACATGGGCCTCGGCAAGACGGTGCAGACGCTCGCGCATATCCTCGTCGAAAAGGAAGCCGGCCGGCTTACGCAGCCGGCGCTGATCGTCGTCCCGACCACGCTCGTCAACAACTGGCAAGAAGAAGCGCGGCGTTTCGCGCCCGGACTCAAAGTGCTCGATCTGCATGGGCCGCAGCGGCACGAACGCTTCGCGGGCATCGCGGAGCACGATCTCATCGTCACGACGTATCCGCTCGTGTGGCGCGATCACGAGGCGCTGTCCGCGCACGACTATCACCTGTTGATACTCGACGAAGCGCAGTACGTGAAGAACGCTTCGAGCAAGGCGGCGGGCGTGATCCGCACATTGCGCGCGCGGCATCGCCTGTGTCTTACCGGCACGCCGCTCGAAAATCATCTGGGCGAGCTCTGGTCGCAATTCGATTTCCTGCTGCCCGGTTTTCTCGGCACGCAAAAGGACTTCGCGGCCCGCTGGCGCAAACCGATCGAGAAGTACAACGACCCGACGCGCCGCGACCTGCTCGCGCGCCGGATTCGCCCCTTCGTACTTCGTCGCCGCAAGGACGATGTCGCCACCGAACTGCCGCCGAAGACCACGATCGTGCGCAGCGTCGAACTGGAAGGCGCGCAGCGCGATCTCTACGAGATCGTGCGCGCGGCGATGCAGAAGAAAGTGCGGGACGCCATCGAGAAGCAGGGTTTCGCGCGCAGCCATATCCTGATGCTCGACGCGCTCCTGAAACTGCGGCAAGTGTGCTGCGATCCGTCGCTCGTCAAGCTGCCGGGCGCGAAGAAGACGCAGGAATCGGCCAAGCTCGCGCTGTTGCTCGAGATGCTGCCGAATCTCATCGAGGAAGGCCGGCGCGTGCTCGTGTTCTCGCAATTCACGGGCATGCTCGCGATCATCGCCACGGCGCTCGATGAAGCCGGGCTCACGTACGTCACGCTGACCGGCGAGACCGCCGATCGCAAGACGCCCGTGCAGCGCTTTCAGGCGGGCGAGGCGCCGATTTTCCTGATCAGCCTGAAGGCAGGCGGCGTCGGACTGAACCTGACCGCCGCCGATACCGTCATCCACTACGATCCGTGGTGGAATCCCGCCGCCGAGAATCAGGCGACGGATCGCGCGCATCGCATCGGGCAGGACAAGCCGGTGTTCGTGTACAAGCTCGTCGCGACCGGCAGCATCGAAGAAAAGATACTGTCGATGCAGGAGCGCAAGGCAGCGCTCGCGGCGGGCATCCTGTCCGAGGACGCGCGCGCCGTGGAGAAGTTTTCCGCCGAGGACATCGACGCGCTGCTCGCGCCGATTCCCGATGCCTGAACCGCGCGCTCAGCGGTAGGCGTTGATCGTGTCGCGTGTCTTCTTCGCCCCTTCGGCGGCGGCTTGCGCGAAGTCGTCGCCCTTGCCTGCGTAGATGATCGCGCGCGACGAGTTGATCAGCATGCCCGCGCCGCTCGCGGTGCGGCCCGCGCGCACGGTCGCCTCGACATCGCCGCCTTGCGCGCCGATGCCCGGAATCAGCAAGGGCATATCGCCGACGATCCCGCGCACCGTTTCGATTTCCTTCGGAAACGTCGCGCCGACGACCAGCCCGAGCTGGCCGCTCGCGTTCCACTTTTCCGCCGCGAGCGTCGCGACGACCTGATACAGCGGCTTGCCATCGGTGGTGAGGAATTGAAGATCCGAGCCGCCTGGATTCGACGTGCGGCACAGCACGATCACGCCGCGGCCTTCATGCGCGAGATACGGCTCGATCGAATCGAAGCCCATATACGGATTGACGGTCACGGCATCCGCGTCGTAGCGCTCGAACGCTTCCTTCGCGTACTGCTCGGCCGTGCTGCCGATGTCGCCGCGCTTCGCGTCCAGAATCACCGGAATGCCGGCGTGGTTCTCGTGGATATGCGCGATCAGCGCTTCGAGCTGATCTTCCGCGCGATGTGCCGCGAAGTACGCGATCTGCGGCTTGAACGACGACGCATACGGCGCGGTCGCATCGACGATGGTCTTGCAGAACTCGAAGATCGCATCGGCGCGTCCGTTCAGGGCGCCAGGGAATTTGGCGGGTTCCGGGTCGAGGCCGACGCAAAGAAGCGATTGCGTCCGCGACCACGCGGCGTTGAGGGTCTGGATGAAGGACATGGCGGGATTTCGTTGAACGTCGATGCCACGCATTTTAACGTGCGCGGCATCGCTTCCCTTTCGCGATCAGCGCGCAGCGTCCCGCGCCCGCGCCTTGGCTCCGGCTCGCGTGCGCGGCCTCGAGCGCCGCGCCGCTTCCCCGGTGCGCTCGACGGTGAACCGAAACTCGCGCGACAGCCGCTCGCCCGGTTCGAGCACGGTCATCCCGTGTGCCTCGCCGCCGCCGGGCAGATTCACCGCGTTGATCGGATGATCGACCGGCTCGAAGCAGAAAAAGCTCTCGCCGGGCGGCGCGTACAGCACGTAGTAATCGGTGTCGGCGGCGATCGTGAGCGACAGGCGGCGCTTCGGCCACAGCACGCTCGTGCGGCCGCTCCAGCCGGTGAACGCGTTGTTGACCATCTCCGATGGCATCGGATACGCAACGCCGAATTGCCACGCGGGCGGCGCGGGCACGTGGCGCACCGGCAGCCAGTCGTCGCCGCAGAGCCACACGCCGCCCGCCGCCGCGGACAACTCCGTGTCCGCCTCGCGCATCAGGAATGGATGCAGCCCGAGGCCGAACGGCAGCGCTTCGTCGCCGGTATTTTCCACGTCGAGCGTCACGGCGAGCGTGGCTTCGTCGAGCGTGTAAGTCTGTGAGGCGCGAAAGGCATACGGCTTGCCGTCGCTGCGATCGAGCGTGAGACGCACGCGCGCGGACGCTTCCTCCGCGACTTCCCACGCGCCGAGCCAGCCATCGCCATGTAACGGCAGCGGTTCGCCGGCGCGGTTGCACGGCACGTCGATCGATCGTCCCGAAAACTGAAAGTGCCCGTTGCCGATACGGTTCGAGTACGGCAGAAGCGGATAGCACGCGAGCTGATTCGGGTCCGTGTCCGGACCGGGATCGACGCACGGCCGGAAGATCGGCACCAGCGTGCCCTGATGGCGCCAGTCGAAACGCGTGATCCCGCCGCCGAGCGACGGCGCGAGTTCGAGCCGCAGATGCGCGTTGGCGAGCGTGATGCAGCCATCGACATCGCGGCCGCCCATTGCGACCATCGCGGTGCCGGGGCCGGGGCGGATCGGTGGTTCGGTTGCGGCGGCGAGCCTCGAACGCCGTGCGTTCGCCTGTGCCTTGGACTTCGATGCAGGATTCGGTCTTTGCTCTGTGCGCGCAACAGCCATGACTCGTGCTCCATCGAGAGGCGAAGAACCCGGCGTGGCCGGGGTGTGCCGGGCGGCGCGTCGGTCGCGCGCCGCCTCGCTATTTTTCGTTACGCCTTGCCTGCAAATACTGCTTCGGCGATGCCGCGCGCGCCGGGTGTCGCGACGAACACGCCGCCTGCGTGCGCATCGCTTTTCAGCGCGTCATCGGCGAGTCCGATGCGCGCGCTCGTGATAAACAGCGTGCCGAAGTCCGCGCCGCCGAACGCGGCGCAACTCGGCTGCGCGGTCGGCACATCGATGCGCGCGGTCTCGCGGCCATCGGGTCCATAGCGCACGACGCGCGCGCCGCCCCACTGCGCGTTCCACAGACCGCCATCGGCATCGACGATCGAGCCGTCGGGCACGCCAGTGGCATCCGTCAGTTCGACGAACACGCGATCGTTCGCGAACGTCGGATAGTCGCAGACGCGAATCTGGCGCGTCGGCGAATCGCAGTAGTACATCGTCGCGCCGTCGGGCGAAAAGCCGATGCTGTTCGAAATCGCGCAATTGCCGAGCGGCAGGCGCTCCAGCGACAGATCCCGGTTCAGCCGATAAAACCCGCCGATCGCCTGCGCATCGTCGATATCGTGCTTCGTGCCGAACACGAAGCGCCCTTCGCGGTCGCAGCGGCCATCGTTGAGACGCGTCGGCAGATCGGCTTCGACTTCCATGAAGGTGTCGATGTTACCCGTCGCGATCTCGTAGAACGCGAGCCGCGACGCGAGGCCGAGCAGTAGAAAACGCGCATCGGCGCAGGGCGTGAAGCAGCCGAGCCGCTCGGGCATCGCGAACGATTCGCTCGCGCCGTCGCGCGGATCGTAGCGCCACAGCTTCTCGCCTTCGATATCGGTCCACCAGAACGTGTCGCTTGCGGCGCACCATGTCGCGCCCTCGCCGAGCGAGCATTGGCTGTCGATCAGAAGCTGCGCGCGAGTCGAGTTCATCAGGCCCATCCTCCGTCGACGACGATGTCTTGCGCCGTCATCATGCTGCTGTCGTCCGAAGCGAGGAAGAGCGCTGCGCGCGCGAGATGCACGGGCAGCAGTTCCCCGCCGATGCACTGGCCCTGCTTGATCGCTTCCTTGCCGGCGTCGTCGAGCCACAGACGTTTTTGCTTCTCGGTCATCACCCAGCCCGGCACGAGCGTATTGACGCGGATGCCGAACTTGCCGAGATCGCGCGCGAGGCCGCGCGTCATGCCCTGCACCGCCGATTTCGACGTCGTGTAGACGGGAAAGTTGCCTTGCTTGAGCATCCAGCTGATCGAACCGAGATTGATGATGGAGCCGCCGCCGAGGTGCTTCATGTCTTCGATCACGGCCTGAGCTGCGAAGAACTGATGGCGGATGTTGACCGCGATGGCTGCATCGTACGATTCGGGCGTGACGTCCTCGATAGCATGGCGCTTGTCGTTGGCGGCGTTGTTGACTAGCACGCCGATTGGGCCGAAAGCTGCGCGGACGTCCGCGATGCCTTTTCGCAAGGCGTCGATGTCCGTCAGATCGACGCGCAGGAACATCGGGCGGGTCTGGTTTGGTGTCAGGGCTGCGCCCAGGCGGTCGGCCAGCGCTTCGCCCGCGTCAGTGTCGATGTCGAAGAAGGCGACTTTCGCGCCCTGATCGAAGAAATGTTCGACGAAGCCCTCGCCGATGCCGGTTGCGCCGCCCGTTATCAGGACTGTTTTGCCTTCCAGGCTTGGGTATCTTGCTAATGATTTGTCGATGGGGGGCATTTGGGGTTCGTCTCTTTGCTTGCGCTTCTGTGGAGTCCTGCGTTCGTGTCGGTCTATTT